>NZ_JBFBJY010000027.1:0-93513 GCF_040702125.1 Kitasatospora sp. NPDC085895
CGGCCCGCCCGGCGCGAACCGCGCCGGGGGGGGGTCCCCCCCCCCCCACCGGAGGAGGGGAACCGCCCCTCGGCGTTGCTGCGCCGGGTGTCAGTGGTGGTCGCGGCTGCCCAGGTGGTGGACCTGGACCATGTTGGTGTTGCCGGGGACGCCGGGGGGCGAGCCGGCGGTGACGATCACGGTGTCGCCCTCGGCGAGGCGGTTCAGGCGCAGCAGCTCGCGGTCGACCTGCTGCACCATCTCGTCGGTGGTCTCGACCTGCTCGGTCACGTACGCCTCGACGCCCCAGCTCAGCGAGAGCTGGTTGCGGGTGGAGGCGTCCGGCGTGAACGCGATCACCGGGATCGGCGAGCGGTAGCGGGACAGCCGGCGGGCGGTGTCGCCGGACTTGGTGAACGCGACCAGCGCCTGGCCGTTGAGGAAGTCGCCGAGCTCGCACGCGGCGCGGGCGATCGAGCCGCCCTGGGTGCGCGGCTTACGGCCCGGGTTCAGCGGCTGGAGGCCCTGCGAGAGCAGCTCCTCCTCGGCCTTCTCGGCGATCCGGCTCATCGTCCGGACGGTCTCGACCGGGTACTTGCCGACGCTGGACTCGGCGGAGAGCATGACCGCGTCCGTGCCGTCCAGGATGGCGTTGGCGACGTCGGAGACCTCGGCGCGGGTCGGGCGCGAGGCGTGGATCATCGACTCCATCATCTGGGTCGCCACGATCACCGGCTTGGCGTTGCGGCGGGCCAGGGTGATCAGCTGCTTCTGCACCAGCGGCACCCGCTCCAGCGGGTACTCGACGGCGAGGTCGCCACGGGCCACCATGATCGCGTCGAAGGCGAGGACGATCTCCTCCATCGCCTCGACGGCCTGCGGCTTCTCGATCTTGGCGATGACCGGGACGCGGATGCCGACCTCGTCCATCACCTTGTGGACGTCGTGGATGTCGGCCGCGTTGCGGACGAAGGACAGTGCGACCATGTCGACGCCCAGCTCGAGGGCGAAGCGCAGGTCCTCCTTGTCCTTCTCGGAGAGGGCGGGCACGTTGACGGCCGCACCGGGCAGGTTGATGCCCTTGTTGTTCGAGAGCACGCCGCCCTCGACCACCACGGTCTTCACCCGCGGGCCGTCGACGCTGACGACCTCCAGGGCGATGACGCCGTCGTTGATCAGGATCGGGTCGCCGGGCTTCACGTCGCCGGGCAGGCCCTTGTAGGTGGTGCCGCAGATGTGCTGGTCCCCGGGCACATCCTCGGTCGTGATGGTGAAGGTGTCGCCGTTGTCGACGGTCACCGGTCCGTTGGCGAAGGTGGCCAGCCGGATCTTCGGGCCCTGCAGGTCGGCCAGCACGCCGATGGTGCGGCCGGTGTCCTCGGACACCTGGCGGACCTTGCGGTACCGCTCCTCGTGCTCCGCGTGGGAGCCGTGGCTCATGTTGAGTCGGGCGACGTTCATGCCCGCTTCGACGATGGCCTTCAGCTGTTCGTAGGAGTCCGTCGCCGGACCCAGGGTGCAGACAATTTTCGCTCGGCGCATATCCGTCAGTCTATCCGTTCGAGTTATCGGTGCATCACGCCCGAACCGGGAGAAATCGCCAACGAACCATCCCGAAGGGTGGGACGCTGACGGGCTGTCATCTCAGATGCCGTCGTGCACCAGCGCGAAGGCCTGGCGGGCGATCTCCAGCTCCTCGTCGGTGGGCACCACCGCGACCGCCACCCGCCCGTGATCGGGCGAGATCAGCCTCGCCGCACCGGAGCGCACGGCGTTCAGCACCGGGTCGACCTCGATGCCCAGCGCCGACAGCCCCGCGCACGCCGCCTCCCGGACGGGCGCCGCGTTCTCGCCCACCCCCGCGGTGAACACCACCGCGTCCACCCGGCCCAGCACCGCGTAGTACGCCCCGATGTACTTGCGCAGCCGGTGCACGTACACGTCGAAGGCCAGCTGCGCGTCCCCGTCGCCCTCGCCGGCCCGGCGCAGCACCTCCCGCATGTCGTTGTCCCCGCACAGCCCGACCAGGCCGCTGCGCCGGTTCAGCAGGTCGTCGATCTCATCGATCGTCAGGCCGCCCACCCGGTGAAGGTGGAAGACCAGGCCCGGATCGGCGTCCCCGGAACGGGTGCCCATGACCAGGCCCTCCAGCGGCGTCAGGCCCATGGAGGTCTCCACGCACACCCCGCCCGACACCGCCGAGGCCGAGGCCCCGTTGCCCAGGTGCAGCACGATCACGTTCAGCTCGGCCGGGTCGCGGCCGAGCAGCCGCGCGGCCGCCCGCGAGACGTACTGGTGCGAGGTGCCGTGGAAGCCGTACCGGCGCACCCGGTGCTGCTCCGCGGTCTTCCGGTCGATCGCGTACGTGGCGGCGGCCTCCGGCACCGTGCTGTGGAAGGCCGTGTCGAACACCGCGACCTGCGGCAGGTCCGGCCGCAGCGCGCGGGCCACCTCGATGCCGACGATGTTCGCCGGGTTGTGCAGCGGCGCGACCGGGATCAGCCGGCGGATCTCGGCCACCACCTCGTCGTCGATCAGGGTCGGCGCGGCGAACCGCTGCCCGCCGTGCACCACCCGGTGGCCGATCGCCGCGAGGCCGGGGGAGCCCAGCCCGAGGTCGTCCGCGGCGAGCTCCTCGGCGACCGCGGCGAGCGCCTCCGCGTGGTCGGCGAAGACCCGCAACCGCTCGCGCCGCTCGCCCCGGGCCGGGGTGTGCAGCAGCCGGCCGTTCACCTCGCCGATCCGCTCGACCAGCCCGGCCGCCGCCCGGGAGCCGTCCAGCATGTCGATCAGCTGGTACTTCACGGAGGAAGACCCCGCGTTCAGCACGAGGACCAGCGTGGATTCGGTCACTGCTCGGCTCCTTCGGCGGGGCGCTGCGACTGGATCGCGGTGATCGCGACCGTGTTGACGATGTCCTCGACCAGGGCGCCGCGGGACAGGTCGTTGACCGGCTTGCGCAGGCCCTGCAGCACCGGCCCGACCGCCACCGCGCCGGCCGAGCGCTGCACCGCCTTGTACGTGTTGTTGCCGGTGTTCAGGTCCGGGAAGACCAGCACGGTCGCCCGGCCCGCCACCGAGGAGCCCGGCAGCTTGGTCGCCGCCACGTACGGGTCCACCGCGGCGTCGTACTGGATCGGCCCCTCGACCAGGATGTCCGGGCGCGCCCGGCGGACCAGCTCGGTCGCCTCCCGCACCTTGTCCACGTCCGCGCCCGAACCGGAGGTGCCCGTCGAGTACGAGAGCATCGCGACCCGCGGCTCCACCCCGAACTGGGCCGCCGTCTCCGCGGACTGCACCGCGATGTCGGCCAGCTGCTGCGCGTCCGGGTCCGGGTTCACCGCGCAGTCGCCGTACACCAGCACCCGGTCGGCCAGGCACATGAAGAACACCGAGGAGACGATCGCCGCACCCGGCGCCGTCCTGATCACCTCGAAGGCCGGCCGGATGGTCGCCGCGGTCGAGTGCACCGCACCGGACACCATGCCGTCGGCGATGCCCTCCTGCACCATCAGCGTCCCGAAGTACGAGACGTCGGTGACCACGTCCAGGGCGCGCTCCAGCGTCATGCCCTTGTGCGCCCGCGCCCTGGCGTACAGCTCCGCGAAGCTCTCGCGCAGCGGACTGGTCGCCGGGTCGACGATCCGCAGCCGGGCCCGGTCCGCGGCCTCCTCCGGGTGCGGCAGCTCCAGACCGAGCGAGGCCGCCCGGCGCTGCACCGCGTCCCGCTCGCCCAGCAGGGTCAGGTCGCAGATGTTGCGGCGCAGCAGCACCTCCGCCGCCCGCAGCACCCGCTCCTCGGCGCCCTCCGGCAGCACGATGTGCCGCCGCTGCGCCCGGGCCCGCTCCAGCAGCGCGTGCTCGAACATCATCGGGGTCACCCGCTCGGACGGCGACAGCTCGATCCGCTTGGTCAACTCCGCCGTGTCCACGTGGAGTTCGAACAGTCCGAGGGCGGTCTCGGCCTTCCGGTGGCTGTCCGGGCCGATCCGGCCCTCCAGGTGGGTCAGCGCGGCCGCGGTCAACCAGCTGCCCTCCGGCACCACCGCGACCGGCGTCCCCGGCGCGAGCCGCGCCGCCAGCGCCATCACGTTCGGCCCCGGGTGCTGCCCGAGCGTGAGCAGCACGCCCGCGATCGGCGGCGCCCCCGCGGCGTGCGCCGCCAGCGAGCCGATCAGCAGGTCCGCCCGGTCGCCCGGGGTCACCACCAGGGCGCCCTCGGTCAGCGCGTCGAGGAAGGTCGGCAGCATCGCGCCGCCGAAGACGAAGGAGCGCACGTCCCGGGCCAGGCCCGCGGCGTCGCCGAGCAGCACCTCGGCGCCGGTCGCGTCGACCAGCTGCGCCACGGTCGGCGCCGAGAGCGAGGGCTCCTCCGGGATCACGTACACCGGCACCGGGAGCTTCTCGGTCAGCGTCCGCTGGATCCGCTGCTTCGCGGCGGGGGCGACCCGGTTGGCGATCATCGCCAGCGCGGAGCAGCCGAGGTCGGTGTAGGCCCGGTGGGCGTTGCGGACCTCCGCGACCACCGCCTGCGCGTCCTCGCCCTGACCGCCGACGACCGGCAGCACCCAGGCGCCGAACTCGTTGGCGAGCCGGGCGTTGAAGGCCAGCTCGTCGGGGATGTTGGTGCCGGCGAAGTCGGTGCCGAGCACCAGCACCGCCTGGCAGCGCCGCTCGACCGCGCGGAAGCGGTCCACCAGCACCGACACCAGTTCGTCCTGGCCCTGCGCGGCCTGCAGGGCGGCGGCCTCCTCGTAGGAGAGGCCGTACAGGTCCTCCGCCGGCAGGTCGACCCGGTAGCGGGCCCGCAGCAGCTCGACGACGTGGTCGGTGCCCTTCTCGGCGGGATCGTCCGCGTGCACCAGCGGCCGGAAGACGCCGACGGCGTCGACCTGGCGGGCCAGCAGCTCCATGACCCCGAGTTCGACGGCCTGCCGGCCGTCCCCCCGGTCGATGCCGGTCACGTACACGCTGCGCGCCACGCGGCTCACTCCGTCCTGCCGTCCGGGAAGCGGTCACTGTTGACCTTACCCGGGCAGGTGTTCCGGTGCGGACGTGGGCGGGCCCCCGGGGCGATCGCCCCGGGGGCCCGGAACCGGCGGGGTCCGGCGGCGTCAGGCCGGCCGCAGCCAGAGGGTGGCGAGCGGCGGGAGGACCAGCTCGGCACTGTGCTCCTGGCCGTTCCACGCGGTGGCCTCGGCCTTGACGGGCCGCGAGTTGCCGAGGCCGCTGCCGCCGTACTCCGCGGCGTCGGTGTTCAGCGCCTCCTCCCACAGCTGGTCGCCGCCGGGCAGCTCCGGCAGGCCGACCCGGAAGCCGTGCCGGACGACGGGGGAGAAGTTGCAGACCGCGACCAGCGGGGTGCCGTCGGCGGCGTACCGGACGAAGGACAGCACGTTGTCGTCGGCCGCGCCGCCGTCCAGCCAGCGGAAGCCGGCCGGCACGGTGTCCTGCTCCCAGAGCGCCGGGGAGTCGAGGTAGGTGCGGTTGAGCGCGCCGACCAGCCGGCGCACCCCGAGGTGCTCCTCGGCGGCCGGCCAGTCCTCGGCGAGCACCCACCACTGCGGGCCGTGCTCGTGGTCCCACTCGGCGCCCTGCGCGAACTCCTGCCCCATGAACAGCAGTTGCTTACCGGGGTGGGCCCACATGAAGCCCAGGTACGCCCGGTGGTTGGCCCGCTGCTGCCACCAGTCGCCGGGCATCTTGGCGACCAGCGCCTGCTTGCCGTGCACCACCTCGTCGTGCGAGATCGGCAGGACGTAGTTCTCCGAGTAGGCGTACACCATCGAGAAGGTCATCTCGTTGTGGTGGTACTTGCGGTGCACCGGCTCCTTGGACATGTAGACCAGCGAGTCGTGCATCCAGCCCATGTTCCACTTCAGGCCGAAGCCGAGGCCGCCGCTGTCGGTGGGGCGGGTGACGCCGTCCCAGGCCGTGGACTCCTCGGCGATGGTGACCACGCCGGGGCAGCGGCGGTAGACCGTCGCGTTCATTTCCTGAAGGAACGAGGCGGCGTCGAGGTTCTCCCGGCCGCCGAAGGCGTTCGGCGACCAGGCGCCGCCCTCGCGCGAGTAGTCGAGGTAGAGCATGGAGGCGACGGCGTCCACCCGCAGGCCGTCGACGTGGAACTCCTCGCACCAGTACACCGCGTTGGCGACCAGGAAGTTCCGCACCTCGGTGCGGCCGTAGTCGAACTCCAGGGTGCCCCAGTCCGGGTGCTCGGCCCGCAGCGGGTCGGCCGGCTCGTACAGCGGCTCGCCGTCGAACCGGGCCAGGCCGAAGCCGTCCTTGGGGAAGTGCGCCGGCACCCAGTCGACGATCACGCCGATGCCGGCCCGGTGCAGCGCGTCGACCAGGTGCTTGAAGTCGTCCGGGCCGCCGAGCCGGGCGGTCGGCGCGTAGAAGCCGGTGACCTGGTAGCCCCAGGAGCCGCCGAAGGGGTGCTCCATCACCGGCATGAACTCGACGTGGGTGAAGCCGAGGTCCGCGAGGTAGCCGGGCAGCACCTCGGCGATCTCCCGGTAGCTCGTCAGGTCGGGCCGCCAGGAGGCCAGGTGCAGTTCGTAGACCGACATCGGCGACCGGTGGTGCACCGTCCGCTGCCGCCGGGCCATCCAGTCCCCGTCGCCCCAGGTGTAGTGCGAGGTGTGCACCACGGAGGCGGTCTCGGGCGGGCACTGGGCGGCCCGGGCCAGCGGGTCGGCCTTCTGCAGCACCCAGCCCTGCCGGGTGCGGATCTCGTACTTGTAGGTGTCGCCCTCCGCGAGGCCGGGGACGAACAGCTCCCAGACGCCGGAGGAGCCGAGCGAGCGCATCGGGTGGCCGGTGCCGTCCCAGTGGTTGAAGCCGCCGACCAGCCGCACGCCGACCGCGTTCGGCGCCCACACCGCGAAGGACGTGCCCGCCATGCCGTCGACCTCGCGGACGTGGCTGCCGAGCACCCGCCACAGCTGCTCGTGCCGGCCCTCGGAGATCAGGTGCAGGTCGAGCTCGCCGAGGGTGGGCGCCGCCCGGTAGCCGTCCTCCTGCTCCAGCGGCTCGCCGCCCGGGTAGCTCACCCGCAGCCGGTACGCCGGGAACTCCCGGCCCACCAGCAGCCCGGTGAACAGGCCGGACTGCTGGTGGGTCAACTCCGCAGGGCCCTGGTCCGTCACCACCACGACCCGCTCCGCGAACGGGCGCAGCACCCGGATCGCGGTGCCCTCCAGGGTGGCGTGCGCACCGAGCAGGGCGTGCGGGTCGTGGTGCACGCCGGAGACCAGCCGGTCCACCTCGGCCGGCGGCAGCGGCGCCTCCGGGAGGCGCATCGGGGAGGACGCCGACGGGCCGGACCGCGGTGGCGCCACGGGCTCGCGCCGCTTGGCCGCCCGGGCCCGGCGGGCGGGCGCGGACGCGCCGGCGCCCGCCCGGGGGGTGGCGGGCACGGCGGTGGTGGAGCTGTCGTGCGTGGGACCGGGGGGGTTCACGTCGGGTCCTCCAGGAGGCGGTTGCGGGGCGTCAGACGGTCAGGGCCAGACGGTTGATGGCGGCCAGCGGGATCGGCAGCCAGCTCGGGCGGTGCCGGGCCTCGTACACGACCTCGTACACCGCCTTGTCGATCTCCAGGGCGCGCAGCAGCTCCGGCGCGGTGGCCGGGTCCATCCCGCCGCCGGCCGTGTAGCCCGCGCAGTAAGCGGCCCGGTTGCGGGCCGCCCAGGCGTTGGCCAGGTGGGCCAGCTCCGGGTCGGGGCCGGGGGCCCCGGCGAGCAGGTGCGCGGCCGCGTAGTCGAAGGAGCGCAGCATCGCCGCCACGTCCCGCAGCGCCGGCTGCGGCAGCCGGCGCTCGGCCAGCGGCTTGGCCGGCTCGCCCTCGAAGTCCAGCAGCACCCAGCCGTGCGGGGTGCGCATGGCCTGGCCGAGGTGCAGGTCGCCGTGGATCCGCTGGACGGGCAGGCCCTCCAGGTGGTCGGCGGTGAGCTGCTGGAAGGCCGCGCGCAGCGCCGAACGGTAGCGCAGCAGCCCGGGCACCGCGGCGACCGCGCTGTCCAGCCGGTCGGCCATCGCGCCGGCCAGCCTGCCGGTCTCGGCCCGGTCGAGGCGGGCGGTCGGCATCGAACGGGACAGCACCCGGTGCACCTCGGCGGTGGCCCGGCCGAGCCGGTGCGCCTCGACCGCGAAGTTCCCCGGCGTCGGGTCGCCCTTGAGCCGGGCCACCTGGTCGAGGGCGAGCTCCCAGCCGTCCTCGGCGTCCGGCAGGTAGCGCTGGAGCAGTCCGAGAGTGGCCGGTTCCGATCGCTCCAGCCGGGACTCGAACCAGGCGGCGACCCGCGGGATGCGGGTGGAACCCGCCCGGGAGAGCGCCAGCGACAGTTCGAGGTCCGGATTGGTGCCGGGGCTGATCCGCCGGAACAGCTTGAGGATGAAGGAGGTCCCGTAGATCACCGAGCTGTTGGACTGCTCGGCCGTGGAGGCCCGGCCCGGCAGGTTGCTCGGCAGGCCCGGACCCGGGGTCCGCCGGAAGGAGAGCGCGCCGAAGCGGTCGCCGGTGGCCAGGTGCTCCAGCAGCCGGCCGGTCAGCTCCGGGTCGTGCACCGCGTCGTAGAGCACCGCGCCGTCGTGCGGGCCGCCGCCGGCCAGCCGGCCGAGGACGGCGCCCGGGCCGATCCCGGACGGGGCCTGGGACCGGATGCCCAGCAGCAGCTGGTAGATGTCCCCCTGGGCGGCCGCCCCGGTGCCGTGCTCCACCCGCAGCAGCAGGTGCAGCAGGGTCGGGTCGCCGACCTGCAGCGGAGTGCCCACCACCGGCGTGAGCCCGCTGATCGCGCGCCCCTTCCCGGCGTACCAGCGCTGGGTGGGGAGCCAGTCGGCGATCAGCGGCAGGGCGGCGCCCACGAGCTCGCTGACACCCGCGGTGGTTCTCCGCCCCGTGGTCCCGCGCGTGCCGACGGGCCCGGGGGCGCCGTCGGGTAGGTCGCGGTGCACGTGGGCTTGAGAACGGGAGGTTTCGGACATGACTCCCTTTCCCCGGAAGCGGGCCGGCTGCCCGAGGTCGTCACCGGGCCTGTCAGTCTTCCGGATTTCGGCGGCGCGGCGGCGGAGGCACGCGAGCGGGGCTCGGGTGTCACGCCATAGTGTGGGTGGCCGTTGGGCTGTTCTCCGTACCCGACGGTGCGAAGACCCCTGCGGGGCGCGGGGGTCGTGACTCTCGCGCCCCGCAGGGTGGTCCCCTCGGACCTGGCTGGTGGATCGTTACTTCGGGCGCCGGACGCCCGCCGCTACTTGATTCCGGGCTTCCTGAGCTGGAACCAGTAGAAGCCGTGCCCGGCGAGGGTGAGCAGGTAGGGCCACTCACCGATGGACGGGAAGCGCACGCCGCCGATCAACTCGACCGGGTACCGCCCCCCGTACCGCCGCAGGTCCAGTTCGGTCGGCTGCGCGAACCGCGAGAAGTTGTTCACGCACATGACCAGGTCTCCCTCGTGCTCGCGCACGAAGGCCAGCACCGCGGGATTGCTGGAGGGCAGCTCGGTGTAGCTGCCGAGGCCGAACGCAGGGTTGAGCTTGCGGATCTCGATCATGCGACGCGTCCAGTGCAGCAGGGAACTCGAACTGCTTTGCTGCGCTTCGACGTTGGTCACCTGAAAGCCGTACACCGGGTCCATGATGGGCGGCAGACTGAGCCTGCCCGGGTCGGCCGAGGAGAAACCCGCGTTGCGGTCCGGCGTCCACTGCATCGGGGTGCGGACGCCGTCCCGGTCGCCGAGCCAGATGTTGTCGCCCATGCCGATCTCGTCGCCGTAGTACAGCACCGGCGAACCGGGCAGCGAGAGCAGCAGGGCGGTGAAGAGCTCGATCTGGTTGCGGTCGTTCTCCAGCAGCGGCGCGAGCCGCCGGCGGATGCCCACGTTGGCCCGCATCCGCGGGTCCTTCGCGTACTCCGCGTACATGTAGTCGCGCTCCTCGTCGGTGACCATCTCCAGGGTCAGCTCGTCGTGGTTGCGCAGGAAGATGCCCCACTGGCAGCCGGAGGGGATCTCCGGCGTCTTCGCGAGGATCTCCGAGACCGGGTAGCGCGACTCCCGGCGGACGGCCATGAAGATCCGCGGCATCACGGGGAAGTGGAACGCCATGTGGCACTCGTCGCCGCCGGAGGCGAAGTCCCCGAAGTAGTCGACGACGTCCTCGGGCCACTGGTTGGCCTCGGCCAGCAGCACCGTGTCCGGGTAGTCCGCGTCGATCTCCTTGCGGAGCCGCTTGAGGAACTCGTGGGTCTCCGGCAGGTTCTCGCAGTTGGTGCCCTCCCGGGCGTACAGGTAGGGGACCGCGTCCAGCCGGAACCCGTCGATGCCGAGGTCCAGCCAGAACCTCAGGGCCGCGATCACCTCCTCCTGGACCCGGGGGTTGTCGTAGTTGAGGTCCGGCTGGTGGGAGAAGAACCGGTGCCAGAAGTACTGCTTGCGGACCGGGTCGTACGTCCAGTTGGAGGTCTCGGTGTCGACGAAGATGATGCGGGCGTCGGGGTACTGCTTGTCGTCGTCGGCCCACATGTAGAAGTCGCCGTACGGCCCGTCCGGGTCGTTGCGGGACGCCTGGAACCACGGGTGCTGGTCGCTGGTGTGGTTGACCACGAAGTCGATGATCACCCGCATGCCCCGGGCGTGGGCGGCGTCGACGAACTCCACGAAGTCGGCGAGGTCGCCGAACTCCGGCAGCACCGACTTGTAGTCGGCCACGTCGTACCCGCCGTCCCGCAGCGGCGAGGCGAAGAAGGGCGGCAGCCAGAGGCAGTCCACCCCCAGCCACTGCAGGTAGTCGAGCTTCGAGGTGAGCCCCTTGAGGTCACCCACGCCGTCGCCGTTGCTGTCCTGGAAGGAACGGACCAGGACCTCGTAGAAGACCGCGCGTTTGAACCACTCCGGGTCGCGGTCCCTGGCCGGCGTTTCGGCGAAGGTGTCGGGAACGGGCTCGTTGACTGTCACTGAGGGTGCCTCCGGACGGTGAGGAGGTGGGCCGGCTCGGCAGACGGGTCGAGCCGGACGTAGTTGCGGCGGCCCCAGTCGTAGGTGGCGCCGGTGAGCTCGTCGTGCACCGTCAGCGGCAGGTCCGAGTCCAGGGTCACGGTGGCCTCCTGGGCGTGGTGCGGGTCCAGGTTCACCACGGTGATCACGTGGTCCTCGATGCCGTCCTCGGTGGTCGCCCGCTTGGAGTACGCGATGACCTGGTCGTTGTCCGTGGGGTGGAAGCGCAGGTCGCGCAGCTGCTGCAGGGCGGGGTGGCGCCGGCGGAGCCGGTTGAGGGCGGTGAGGAGCGGGGCGAGGGAGTCCTGACGGCTCCAGTCGCGCGGGCGCAGCTCGTACTTCTCGGAGCGCGCGTACTCCTCCGAGCCGGGGTGGACGGGCTCGTTCTCGTAGTGCTCGTAGCCCGCGTAGACGCCGTAGCTGGGGGAGAGGGTCGCGGCCAGCACCGCGCGGACGGCGAACGCGGCCGGGCCGCCCTGCTGCAGGTACTCGTGCAGGATGTCCGGGGTGTTGGCGAAGAAGTTGGGCCGCATGTACGAGGCCGCGTCACCGGTGAGTTCGGTGAGGTATTCGGTGAGTTCCTGCTTGGTGGTGCGCCAGGTGAAATAGGTGTACGACTGGTGAAATCCGATCTTCCCCAGGGTGTGCATCATCGCCGGACGGGTGAACGCCTCGGCCAGGAAGATCACGTCGGGGTCCGTCCGGGCGATGTCGCCCAGCACCTTCTCCCAGAACACCACCGGCTTGGTGTGCGGATTGTCGACGCGGAAGATCCGCACCCCGTGGCCCATCCAGAAGCGCAGGATGCGAACCGTCTCCTTGACCAGCCCCTCGAAGTCCTGGTCGAAGTTGATCGGGTAGATGTCCTGGTACTTCTTCGGCGGGTTCTCGGCGTACGCGACGGTGCCGTCGAGGCGGTGGCTGAACCACTCGGGGTGCTTGTTGACCCAGGGGTGGTCGGGGGAACACTGCAGGGCGAAGTCCAGCGCGACCTCCAGCCCCAGCGACCCGGCCTCGGCGACGAAGCGGTCGAAGTCCTCCAGGGTGCCGAGGTCCGGGTGGACGGCGTCGTGGCCGCCCTCCGGCGAGCCGATCGCCCAGGGCGAGCCGACGTCGTGCGGACCGGCCGTCAGGGAGTTGTCCGGGCCCTTGCGGTGGGCGCGGCCGATCGGGTGGATCGGCGGCAGGTAGACCACCTCGAAGCCCATCGCGGCGATCGCGGGCAGCCGCTCGGCGGCGGTGCGCAGCGTCCCGGAGACCGGCGGCTGGACGCCGGAGGGGTCGACCACGGCGCCCTCGGAGCGCGGGAAGAACTCGTACCAGGCGCCGTACAGCGCCCGCTTGCGGTCCACCTGGAGCGGCAGCGGCCGGGTGGCGCTGACCAGTTCGCGCAGCGGGTGGCGCTCCAGCAGGGTCAGCACCTCGGGCGCGAGCGCGGCCGCGTAGCGGCTCAGCGGGGGCAGGCCGGGGTCGCGCAGCGCGTCCACCGCGGCCAGCACGTGCGCCCGGCCCTCCTTCTTGGGCACCCCGGCCGCGGCCCGCTCCAGCAGCTGGGCGCCCTCCTCCAGGACGAGCGCGGTGTCGATGCCGGCCGGGAGCTTGACCGCGGCGGTCCTCCGCCAGGTGGCGACCGGGTCGCTCCACGCCTCCACCAGGTAGGACCAGCGGCCGGCCGCGGTCGGCGTGACGTGCGCGCCCCAACGGTCGGTGCCCGGGGCGAGTTCGCGCATCGGCGTCCAGGGGCCGCTGCGGCCGCGGGGGTCGCGGAGCACCACGTTGGCGTTGACCGCGTCGTGGCCCTCGCGGAAGACGGTGGCGGTGACCTGGAAGCTCTCGCCCTCCACGGCCTTGGCCGGGCGCCGCCCGGAGTCGACGAGGGGGCTGACGTCCAGGACGGGGATGCGGCCGATCACGGTGTCGCTCTCTGTCTTGCGGGTGGCGCTCTTGCGGGCGGTGGTGGTCTTCTTCGCCGCGGTCTTCTTGGCGGCGGTCGTCCTCGCGGCGGTCTTCTTCGCCGGGGCCCCGGTCGCGGTGGTCGTGGTCCTGGTGGTGGACCCGGTGGTGCTCCTGCCGGTGGTGGTCCTGCTGCCGGCGGTCTTGCCGGCGGTGCTCTTGCCGGTGGTGCTCTTGCGGGCCGCCGTCCGCCCGGCCGCGGGGGCGGCCGGTGCGGTGCTGCGGGCGGCGCGCGGGGCCGGCAGCGGCGGCTCCGTGGTCGGCGGTGTGTCGGGGCCCTCCGTGGTTGCGGTGGACTGGTCCCGCGTGTCGCCCTGCATGCCAAACTCCTGCCCGAATCGGCGGCGGCTCCCGACGGCTGGTGCGTTGCCGGGGGAGTTACCGGGAGGACTGTGGGGTGGGGTGGCCGTGTGTTCGGAACGGTGCCGTGCCGGCGGGCCGGCGACCCGACCGCCGGCCGACGCGACCCGCCCCTCGAGGCGCGTGCGTCCCGGCGCGCGCCTCGAAGGGCGCGCCCCGGAGCGACCCGACCCACCCGAAAAACGACCGGGTGAGGTGTGAGGACACGCCGAGGAGCAGCGGCAGCGGCCGAATGGGCGATGGAGGGTGAGGGCTCGTCAGCAGGGCATGTTCCGGACATGGAACAGCAGGGGGCGCCTTTCGGCCTGCACTCCCTGCCGCACCAACGACCTTTCTGCATCCTCGCACCACCGGCAAGACCTACGGGCCGGTAATCGCGCGATTTCGGACGGTATGCAGGGGCATATCGGCCAGTGGAAACGCGGCCGTTGCTGGATATTCACGCGCCAGGGGCGCGCCTTTTCGGCTGCGTGCGCCCCGTGCGCCCCCCGTTCGCAGCACTGCGCCGATTGCGATCTCACCAATACGCCGAACGGGTGTGCAAAGCGTCCGCTGACACCCGTTCAGGCGGCCCGGAGGCTCTAGGCTTCACGTTGTGAAGGCAATCCGCAGATTCACCGTCCGCACCGTCCTGCCCGAACAACTCGAGCCGCTGCACGAGCTCGCGCTCAACCTGCGCTGGTCCTGGCACCCTGAGACGAGGGAGCTGTTCCGCTCCGTCGACCCGGAGGTCTGGGCGGCCGTGGGGGAGGACCCGGTCCGGCTGCTCGGCGAGGTGCCGGCCGCCCGGCTCGCCGCGCTGGCGGCCGACCGCCGCTTCCTGCGCCGACTGGGCGACCTCCACGACGACCTGAGGGAGTACCTGGCCGGGCCGCGCTGGTACCAGTCGGCGCCGCCGGTCGGGGAGGCCGGCAGCCCGCTGCCCGAGGCGATCGCCTACTTCTCGCCCGAGTACGGCATCGCCGCGGCGCTGCCGCAGTACTCCGGCGGCCTCGGCATCCTGGCCGGCGACCACCTCAAGGCCGCCAGCGACCTCGGCGTCCCGATCATCGGCGTGGGCCTGTTCTACCGGCACGGGTACTTCCGGCAGTCACTGGACCGGGACGGCTGGCAGCAGGAGCGCTACCCGCTGCTCGACCCGGACGAACTCGCCGTCAGCCTGCTGCGCGAGGAGGACGGCAGCCCCTGCCGGGTCGACCTCGCCCTGCCGGCCGGCCGCACCCTCGGCGCGCGGATCTGGAAGGCCCAGGTCGGCCGCGTCCCGCTGCTGCTGCTGGACTCCGACATCGAGTCCAACGCCCCGGCCGACCGGGACGTGACGGACCGCCTGTACGGCGGCGGCAGCGAGCACCGGCTGCTCCAGGAGATGCTGCTCGGCATCGGCGGCGTGCGTGCGGTGCGCACCTACTGCCGGCTCACCGGCCACCGCGCCCCCGAGGTCTTCCACACCAACGAGGGCCACGCCGGCTTCCTCGGCGTGGAGCGGATCCGCGAGCTGGTCGCGCCGGCCGAGCAGGGCGGCCGCGGGCTGGACTTCGGCGCCGCCCTGGAGGCCGTCCGGGCCGGCACGGTGTTCACCACCCACACGCCCGTCCCGGCCGGCATCGACCGCTTCGACCGCGACCTGGTCGCCCGTCACTTCGGCGGCGACGCGGCACTGGCCGGCGTCCCGGTCGACCGGGTGCTGGCCCTCGGCGCGGAGAGCTGGCACGGCGGCGACCCGAAGCTGTTCAACATGGCGGCGATGGGCCTGCGGCTGGCCCAGCGGGCCAACGGCGTCTCGACCCTGCACGGCGAGGTCAGCCGCTCGATGTTCAACGGGCTCTGGCCGGGCTTCGACTCGGCCGAGGTGCCGATCGGTTCGATCACCAACGGCGTCCACGCGCCGACCTGGATCGACCCGGCGGTCGTCCGGCTCGGCGCCGGGCAGATCGGCGCCGAGCGCGCCGACGAGGCCATCACCACCGGCGAGGCCCGCCGCTGGACGGGCATCGAGCGGATCGGCGACGAGGAGATCTGGGAGGTCCGCCGCACCCTGCGGGCCCAGCTGGTCGAGGAGGCCCGCCGCCGGCTGCGCACCTCCTGGCGTCAGCGCGGCGCCGGTGACGCCGAGCTCGGCTGGACCTCCGGCGTGCTCGACCCGGACGTCCTGACCATCGGCTTCGCCCGCCGCGTCCCCTCCTACAAGCGGCTCACCCTGATGCTGCGGGACAGGGCCCGGCTGCGGGCGCTGCTGCTGGACCCGCAGCGGCCGGTGCAGATCGTCGTCGCGGGCAAGGCCCACCCGGCCGACGACGGCGGCAAGCGGCTGATCCAGCAGCTGGTCGCCTTCGCCGACGATCCGGCGGTACGCCACCGGATCGTCTTCCTGCCCGACTACGACATGGCCATGGCCAAGCACCTCTACCCGGGCTGCGACGTCTGGCTGAACAATCCGCTCCGCCCGCTGGAGGCCTGCGGCACCTCCGGGATGAAGGCCGCCCTCAACGGCTGCCTCAACCTCTCGATCCTGGACGGCTGGTGGGACGAGTGGTTCGACGGCCGCAACGGCTGGGCGATCCCCACCGCGGACGTCTCCGGCCCCGAGCGGGTCGACCCGGACAGCCCGGAGGCCGAGCGGCGCGACGACATCGAGGCGGCGGCGCTCTACGACCTGATCGAGCACCAGGTCGCCGCCCGGTTCTACGACCGCGGCGCCGACGGCCTGCCGCACCGCTGGATCTCGATGGTCCGGCACACCCTGGTCACCCTCGGGCCCAAGGTCCTGGCCGGCCGGATGGTGCGCGAGTACGTCGAGCGGCTGTACGCCCCCGCGGCGACCGCGCAGCGCGCCCTCGCCGCCGGGTCCGGCGGCACCGACCACGCCGGTGCCCGCGAGCTCGCCGAGTGGAAGGCCCGGGTCCGCGAGGCCTGGCCGGCCGTCCGGGTCGAGCACGTCGAGGCGGAGGGCTGCCGCGAGGCGCAGGAGCTCGGCTCGGCTCTGGAGCTGCGGGTGCAGGTCTCGCTCGGCGTGCTGGAGCCGGCCGACGTGGAGGTCCAGGTGGTCTCCGGCCGGGTGGACGAGTCCGACCGGATCTCGGACGCCGCGGTGCTCGCCCTCAAGCCGGCGGGCGGACCGGACCTGGAGGGCCGCCACCGCTACGAGGGGCCGCTGGCGCTGGACCGCACCGGCCCGTTCGGCTACACCGTGCGGGTGCTGCCCACCCACCGGCTGCTGGCCTCGCCGGCCGAGCCGGGGCTGGTCGCGGCGCCGGTCGAGTCGGGCGGGATGGACGCCGGCGTGCTGCGCTGAGCCGGCCGGACGACCGCAGGTGCCGGGCGGGCCGATCGGCCCGCCCGGCACCTGCGCGTGCCGGCGGTCAGCTCCCGTGCGTGGGCCCGTCCAGCGCGGAGGCGTCCAGGCCGCCCGGGGTGCGGTGCCCGGAGAGCGCCAGCGTCAGCTCGAACTCGGCGAGCAGCGAACGGACCACGTGCGCCACCCCGGCCTGCCCGTCCAGGGCCAGGCCGTAGGCGTACGGGCGGCCGAGCAGCACCGCCCGGGCGCCCAGGGCGAGCGCCTTGAACACGTCGTCGCCCGTCCGGATCCCGCTGTCGAACAGCACCGGGACCCGGTCGCCCACCGCGGCCGCCACCGCGGGCAGGGCGGCGGCGGCACCGATCGAGCCGTTGACCTGGCGGCCGCCGTGGTTGGAGACCACCACGCCGTCCATGCCGGCCTCGACCGCGGCCCGGGCGTCGTCCGGGTGGAGGACGCCCTTGAGCACGATCGGGCCGTCCCAGTGCTCCCGCAGCCAGGCCAGGTCCGGCCAGGTCTTGCCGGGGTCGGCGAAGAGCGACACGAAGTGCAGGACGGCCGCGTTCGGGTCCTCGTGCGGGGGCTTCGCCAGCCCGGCGAGGAAGGCCGGGTCGGTGAAGTAGTTGGCCGTCCCGACGCCGTGCAGGAAGGGCAGGTACGCCTGGTCCAGGTCGCGGGGGCGCCAGGCCAGCAGCGGCGTGTCCAGGGTGACGAACAGCGCGGTGAACCCGGCTGCCCCGGCCCGGTCCAGGAAGGACCGGGTGACCTCGCGGTCCTTCGACCAGTAGAGCTGGAACCAGCGCTCGCCGTCGCCCATCGCCGCGGCGACCTCCTCCATCGGCGTGCTGGAGGCGGAGGACAGCACGAAGGGCACGCCCTCGGCGGCCGCGGCCCGGGCCGCGGCCGGCTCGGCGTCCGGGTGCAGGATCGACAGCACCCCGACCGGAGCCAGCGCCAGCGGCGCCGGCAGGGTCCGGCCGAACAGCTCGGTCCGCAGGTCGCGGGCCGACACGTCGCGCAGCATCCGGGGCACGATCCGGTGCGCGTCCAGGGCGGCCCGGTTGGCCCGTTCGGTCGCCCCGCTGCCGGCACTGCCCGCGACGTAGCCGAACGGACCGGGGCCGAGCCGGTGCTCCGCCAGCTGCTCCAGCCGGGTGAGATCGGTCGGCAGCCGCGGCACGCTGCCGCTGATCAGGCCGTTCAGGTAGATCTCGTACTGGAAGGACGCCCAGTCGCGCGGGTGCGGTGCGGTCACACCAGCTCCAGCACGAGCTTGCCGACGTTCTCGCCGCGGAACAGCATCTGCAGCGTCTCGGGGAAGTCGTCGACGGTGCCGCGCACGATGTGCTCCTTGACCTTCAGCCGGCCCGCGGCGATCCAGCCGGCCATCTCGGTGGCGGCCTCCTTGTAGCGGGCGGCGTGGTCGAAGACCACGAAGCCCTCCATCCGGGCCCGGCGGACCAGCAGCGACAGGTAGTTGGACGGGCCCTCGACCTTCGACTCGGCGTTGTACTGGCTGATCGCGCCGCAGATCACCACCCGGGCGTGCATCGCCAGCCGGGTCAGCGCGGCGTCCAGGATCGGGCCGCCGACGTTGTCGAAGTACACGTCGATGCCGTCCGGGCAGTGCTCGCGCAGCGCCTTGCGGACGTCCTCGCTGCGGTAGTCGATCGCGGCGTCGAAGCCGAGCTCCTCGGTGAGCAGCGCGCACTTCTCGGCGCCGCCGGCGATGCCGATCACCCGGCAGCCCTTCACCTTGGCGATCTGGCCGACGACGCTGCCGACGGCGCCCGCGGCACCGGAGACCACCACCGTCTCGCCGTCCTTGAGGGCGCCGACCTCCAGCAGGCCGAAGTAGGCGGTCATGCCCGGCATGCCGAGGGCGCCCAGGTAGGTGGAGAGCGGGGCGGCCGCCGGGTCGACCTTGATGGTGCCGCGGCCGTCGGAGACCACGTGCTCCTGGACGCCGAAGGTGCCGACCACGTGGTCGCCGACCTCGTACTTCGGGTGGTTGGAGGCGGTCACCTCGATCACCGAGCCGGCCCGCATGACCTCGCCGATGCCGACCGGCGGCAGGTAGGAGGGGCGGTCGTCCAGCCAGCCGCGCATCGCCGGGTCCAGCGAGAGGAAGCGGGTACGGCCGGCGAACTCGCCCTCGCCGGGCTCGGCGGCCGGTGTGGTGGCGTGCTCCCAGTCGGTGGGCTTGACCGCGCCCTGCGGCCGGGCGGCGAGTCGGATCTGGCGGTTGGCTGCGGTCATGGCAGGCTCCTGTCGCTGGCGGCCGTGCCGCAGCGGCGCGGCACCCGGGCCCGATTCTAAGCAAGCGCTTAGTCACCTGGCTAGACGGAGGCCACCACCGGGAACGAGTGGGGGCCGCCACGAGGGGCGCGCGGGCAGACTCGGGGAAACCGCCGAGGGGCGCGGGAACTGCGCGAAGCGGGAGGCTGCGGTCCGCACCTTCCGTCTCGCGCAGTCCTCCCCCGGCCTTCGGCCGGGAGGTACCCCCGCGCGCCCCTCAGTGGTTTCCCCGTCAGACCAGGCTGTCGCGCCAGGCGCGGTGGAGGTCGGCGAAGCGGCCGCGGCCGCCGATCAGGTCGGCCGGGCGGCCGTCCTCGACGACCCGGCCCTGGTCCATCACCAGCACCCGGTCGGCGATCTCGACGGTGGAGAGCCGGTGGGCGATGACCACCGCGGTGCGGCCCGCCAGGACCGTCCGCATGGCCCGCTGCACCGCCTGCTCGCCCGGCACGTCCAGCGAGCTGGTGGCCTCGTCGAGGATCAGCACCGCCGGGTCGGCGAGCAGCGCCCGGGCGAAGGCGACGAGCTGCCGCTGCCCGGCCGAGATCCGGCCGCCGCGCTTGCGGACGTCGGTGTCGAAGCCCTCCGGCAGCGCGGTGATGAACTCGTACGCGCCGATGTCCCGGGCGGCCCGTTCGACCTCCTCGCGGGTGGCGCCGGGACGGCCGATCGCGATGTTCTCGGCGACCGTGCCGGAGAACAGGAAGGACTCCTGGGTGACCATGACGACGTTGCGCCGCAGCTCGTCCCCGGAGAGCTCGCGCAGGTCGACGCCGTCGAGCGCGACCCGGCCGTCGGTCGGGTCGTAGAACCGGGCGAGCAGCTTGGCCAGGGTGGACTTGCCGGCGCCGGTGGCGCCGACGACCGCGGTGGTGCGCCCGGCGGGGAGCACCAGGTCGAAGCGGGGCAGGACCTCCTTGCCGGTGCGGTAGGCGAAGCGGACGCCGTCGAAGGAGACGGTGCGGCCCTTCACCGGGTGCTCCGGCAGCGGTGCGGGGACGGCCGGCTCGGGCACCGAGGGCTCGTGCGCCAGCAGGCCGGCGATCTTCTCCAGCGCGGCGGCCGCCGACTGGTAGCTGTTGAGGAACATCGCCAGCTGGTCGAGCGGCTCGTACAGCCGGCGTAGGTACAGCACGAAGGCGGTGAGCACGCCGAGTTCGACCGAGCCGTCGGCGACCAGCAGGGCGCCGGCCACCACCACGCCGGTGATCCACACGTTGGCGATCGCCCGGGAGGTGGTGACGTAGCGGGCCATCTCCAGCAGGCCGTCCGCGGTGGTGCCGGCGTACTGGTGGTTGACCCTGCCGAAGGCCTCGTCGTTGGCCCGCTCGCGGCGGAAGGCCTGGACGGGGCGGATGCCGTTCATGGTCTCGGTGAACCGGACGATCACCGCGGCCACCGCCGTCCGGGAGCGCCGGTAGACCCGCTGCGAGCGCCGGCGGAACGACCGGACGCTGAGGTACATCGGCAGGAAGGACAGCAGCGACAGCAGGCCGAGCCGCCAGTCCATCACCATCAGGACCAGCGAGATCCAGAACACCGACAGGACGACCGAGAGCAGCTCCTGCAGGCCCTCGGCGAGCAGTTCGCGCAGGGCGTCGACGTCGCTGGTGGCGCGCGAGATGATCCGGCCGGAGGTGTAGCGCTCGTGGAAGTCCAGGCTGAGCCGCTGGGCGTGCCGGAAGATCCGGCCGCGCAGCTCCAGCAGGACGTCCTGGTTGATCCGGGCGCTGAAGCGGATGAAGGCGCGCTGCAGCACGGTGCTGAGCGCGGCGCAGCCCAGGTAGGCGGCGATCACCGCGATCAGCGGGCCGCTGTCGTGCTCCCGCAGGGCCGGGATGCCGCGGTCCATCGCGAAGGCCACCAGCAGCGGTCCGGCCTGCAGGGCGGCCTGCTGGACGAGGATCACCAGCATGGCGGCGGCGATCCGACCGCGGTGCGGGCCGAGCAGTTCGCCGAGCAGCCGGCGGGCGGCGCCCGGCGGGACGGGGATGTCCTCGTCCTCGGCCGGCGCCGGAAGTTCCTCGGCCAGCTCCTCGGCGGCGTCGACCGCGGTGGTGCTCATCGGGTGCTGATCCCTTCCGGTACGGGGGCGGCCTCGCCCGTCATCAGCTCGCGGTAGACGGCGGAGCTCTGCAGCAGTTCGTGGTGGGTGCCCACGGCGGCGATCCGGCCCTCGTGCAGCACGGCCACCCGGTCGGCCAGCATGACCGTGCTCGGGCGGTGCGCGACGACCAGCGCGGTGGTGCCGTCGAGGACGCGCCGCAGCGCCTGCTCGACCAGCGCCTCGGTGTGCACGTCCAGGGCGGAGAGCGGGTCGTCCAGCACCAGGAAGCGCGGGTCGCCGACGACCGCGCGGGCCAGGGCGAGGCGCTGGCGCTGGCCGCCGGAGAGGCTGAGGCCCTGCTCGCCGACCTGGGTCGCGGTGCCGGCCGGCAGCCGGTCGACGAAGTGCGCCTGGGCGGTGTCGAGGGCGGCGGCCAGCTGCTCGGGGCCGGCGGCCGGTGCGCCCATCAGCACGTTCTCGGCGACCGAGGCGGAGAAGAGCGTCGGCTCCTCGAAGGCGACGGCGACCAGTTCGCGCAGCTCGGCGCGGGGGATCGTGCGGATGTCCCGGCCGTCCAGGGCGACGGTGCCGCCGGTGGCCTCGTACAGCCGGGGCAGCAGGGCGGTGAGGGTGGTCTTGCCGCTGCCGGTCGCGCCGACCAGGGCCATCGTCTCGCCGGGCCGGACGTGCAGGTCGATGCCGCACAGCAGGTCGGGGCCGTCCGCGGGGGCGTCGGGGTAGCGGAAGCGCACCCCGGACAGCCGGATGCCCCGCTCGCCGCCGACGGCGGGGCCGGGCCCGGCCTGCTCGGTGCCGGAGGGCTCGGTGTCGGAGGGCTCGGGTTCGTCCATCACCTCGTAGAAGCGGTCGGTGGCGGTGGCGGCCTCGTTGGCGTACGCGACCAGCCAGCCCAGCGACTCGACCGGCCAGCGCAGGGCCAGCGCGGTGGAGAGGAAGGCCACCAGGGTGCCCGCCGACATCTCGTCGTGGGCCACCAGGACGGCGCCGAGCGCCAGGGCCGCGCCGAGCGCGAGCTCCGGCAGGCCGACGATGACCGCCCAGAGGTTGGCCAGCATCCCGGCCTTGCCGAGTTCGGTCTCGCGCAGCGAGCGGGACTGCTCGGCGAAGCGCTCGGCCATGGTGCGGTGCCGACCGAAGGCCTTGAGGATGCGGATGCCGAGCACCGACTCCTCGACCACCGTGGCGAGGTCGCCGTTCTGGTCCTGCGCACGGCGGGCGGCGCCGGAGTACCGCTGCTCGAAGTGGTGCGTCAGCCAGGTCAGCGGCCCCATCGGGACCAGCGCGATCAGGGCGAGCCGCCAGTCCAGGGCGAACATCAGGCCGGTGCCGACGAGGAAGACCGTGCAGTTGACGATCAGGAAGACCAGCGGGAAGGCCAGGAACAGCCGCATGGTGAACATGTCGGAGGTGGCCCGGCTGAGCAGCTGCCCGGAGGGCCACCGGTCGTGGAAGGAGACCGGCAGCCGCTGCAGCTTGGCGAACAGGTCGCCGCGCATGGCGGCCTCGACCCGGGCCAGCGGGCGGGCGACGACCACCCGGCGCACCCCGAACAGGCCCGCCTCGGCGAGGCCGAGCAGCAGGAGCAGGCCGGCGAGCGGCCACAGCGCGGCCATGTCGTGGTCGGCGATCGGGCCGTCGACGATCCGCCGGAGCACCACCGGCACGGCGAGCACGCTCACCGAGGCGGTGAGCGCGGCGGCGACCGAGCCGGCGATCCGCCAGCGGGCGATGCGGGCGTACGGCCACAGGCGCAGCAGCGAGCGCACGGTGGACCGGCGGGGGCCGTCGGGGGCTTGGTTCGTGGACATCGCGCCCGAGGGTAGGCGCTGTCCGGTCATTTCTCATCCGGTTTTTCGCACCTGACGTCGGGTTCCGGCCGGACGGGCCGGTGGTCGCGCGCAGCGCGGGAGGTGTGCAGGGGGCGTGAGGCCATTCGAGTGCATCCGTGGCACCCGCGCGCCGTGCGCGCCTCGGCCGTCCGGGTGTCGCCGTGCGATGTGATCCGTGTGCGGAGAGTGGCCGCCGACCTGCCATGGCGGCCTCCCACGACGTTCGAGAGGTGTCCCATGACGGTCGAGACACAGCCCGCGGCGCAGCCGGCCGGCGCACAGGACCGGATCCAGCTCAGCAGCCTCAGCACGGCGGCGGCGCGCAACCTCGCCACCACCACCAAGTCGCAGCCGCAGATGCAGGAGATCAGCTCGCGGTGGCTGCTCAAGGCGCTGCCGTGGGTGCAGGTGTCCGGCGGCACCTACCGGGTCAACCGGCGGCTGAGCTACGCCGTCGGCGACGGCCGGCTGACCTTCGTGAAGACCGGCTCCCGGGTCCAGGTCGTCCCGGCGGAGCTCGGCGAGCTGCCGCTGCTGCGCGGCTTCGACGAGCCGCTGGCGCTCGGCGCGCTGGCCGGCCGCTTCGTCCAGCAGGAGTTCGAGCCGGGCCAGGTGATCGTCGAGCGCGGCCGCCCGGCCGACCACGTCTACCTGATCGCGCACGGCAAGGTGGAGCAGATCGGCGCCGGCAAGTACGGCGAGGAGACCGTCCTCGGCGTGCTCGCCGACGGCGCGTCCTTCGGCGGCCACGTGCTCGGCGGGCTCGACGGCGACTGGGAGTTCACCGCCAAGGCGGCGACCGCGGTCACCGTGCTGGCCCTGCCCCACCAGGCGTACCAGCTGGTCGCCGCCGAGTACCAGCAGCTGCGCGACCACGTCCTGGGCCTGTCCGGCAACGGGCACCGGCCGCAGAACGCCCACGGCGAGGCCGCGATCGAGATGTCCGCCGGCCACACCGGCGAGCACGAGCTGCCGGCGACCTTCGTCGACTACGAACTCGCCCCCCGCGAGTACGAGCTGAGCGTCGCCCAGACGGTGCTGCGGGTGCACACCCGGGTCGCCGACCTCTACAACGAGCCGATGGACCAGACCGAGCAGCAGCTGCGGCTGACCATCGAGGCGCTGCGCGAGCGCCAGGAGCACGAGCTGGTCAACAACCCCGACTTCGGCCTGCTCGCCAACGCCGACTACGACCAGCGCATCCAGACCCACTCCGGCCCGCCCACCCCCGACGACCTGGACGAGCTGCTCAGCATGCGGCGCCAGACCACCCACCTGTTCGCCCACCCGCGGGCGATCGCCGCCTTCGGCCGGGAGTGCAACCGCCGCGGCCTGTACTTCGGCACCGTCGAGGTCGGCGGCCACCACCTGCCGGCCTGGCGCGGGGTGCCGATCCTGCCCTGCGGCAAGATCCCGGTCACCGAGGGCCACACCACCTCGATCGTCGCGATGCGCGTCGGCGAGGCGGAGCAGGGCGTGATCGGCCTCAACCAGATCGGCCTGCCCGACGAGTACGAGCCCGGCCTCAACGTCCGCTTCATGGGCATCGACGACAAGGCCGTCATCTCCTACCTGGTCAGCACCTACTACTCGGCCGCCGTGCTCGTCCCGGACGCGCTCGGACTGCTCGAGAACGTCGAGGTCAACCGCCCGCTCGGCTGAGCCGCGGTCAGTCCGGGGCGGGCGCCCGCAGCAGCTGCAGCGAGCGCCCGCCCAGCAGCACGCTGCCCGGCGCCGGGTGGTGCGGCCCCGGCCCGCCGGCCGGGGCCGCGGTGTCGACGACCGTCTCGTAGGAGTCCGCCCACGGCGCGCCGGGCAGCGCGAAGGGGACGGGCTCGGCACCGGCGTTCACCAGCAGCAGGAAGCTGTCGTCGGCGAGCGGCCGGCCCCGCTGGTCGCGCTCGGACATCGCGCTGCCGGAGAGCAGCATGCCGAGCACCGCGGTCGGCGCGAACCAGTCCGCCTCGGTCATCTGCTCGCCGCGCGGGGTGAACCAGGCGAGGTCGCGCTGGCCGCCGGGCGCCGTCTCGCGCCCGGAGAAGAACGCCCGCTGGCGCAGCACCGGGTGGGCGCGGCGCAGCCGGACCAGCCGGGAGACCAGGTCGGTGAGCGAGGACCACTCCGGGTCGTCCAGCAGCGACCAGTCCAGCCAGCCGGTCTCGTTGTCCTGGCAGTAGGCGTTGTTGTTGCCGTGCTGGGTGCGGCCGAGCTCGTCGCCGGCGGTGAGCATCGGCACGCCGCCGGAGAGCAGCAGGGTGGCGAGCAGGTTGGCCAGCTGGCGGCGGCGCAGGGTGCGCACCGCCGGGTCGTCGGTCTCGCCCTCGGCGCCGTGGTTCCAGGACCGGTTGTCGTCGGTGCCGTCGCGGTTCTGCTCCCCGTTGGCCTCGTTGTGCTTGCGGTTGTAGGAGACCAGGTCGCGCAGGGTGAAGCCGTCGTGCGCGGTGACGAAGTTGACCGAGGCGTAGGGGCGGCGGCCGCCGCGCTGGTAGAGGTCGGAGGAGCCGGAGAGCCGGTAGCCGAGCTCCCGGACGTCGGGTCTGGCGCCGCGCCAGAAGTCACGGACGGTGTCCCGGTACTTGTCGTTCCACTCGGCCCACAGCGGCGGGAAGCCGCCGACCTGGTAGCCGCCCGGGCCGACGTCCCACGGCTCGGCGATCAGCTTGACCCGGCTGAGCACCGGGTCCTGGGAGACCGCGGCGAGGAAGGGGTGGTGCATCTCCACGCCGTCGTGCCCGCGGGCCAGCGCCGCGGCGAGGTCGAAGCGGAAGCCGTCGACGCCCATCTCGCCGACCCAGTACCGCAGCGAGTCGGTGATCAGCCGGACGACGTGCGGCTGTCGGGTGTCCAGGGTGTTGCCGCAGCCGGTGTAGTCGGCGTAGCCGCGGCGGCTGCGGTCGAGCCGGTAGTAGCCGCCGTTGTCGATGCCGCGCAGCGACAGCGCCGGGCCCATCACCCCGGCCTCGGCGGTGTGGTTGTAGACGACGTCGAGGATCACCTCGATGCCGGCCGCGTGCAGCGCCCGCACCATCCGCTTGAACTCGCCGACCTGGCCGCCGCGGCTGCCGGAGGCGGAGAAGCCGGCGTGCGGGGCGAAGTAGCCGAGCGTGTTGTAGCCCCAGTAGTTGGTCAGCCCGCGGGCCTGCAGGTGGTCCTCGCTGACGTGGTGGTGGACGGGCAGCAGCTCCACCGCGGTGACGCCGAGCCGGGTGAGGTGGGCGATCGCCGCCGGGTGGGCGAGGCCCGCGTAGGTGCCGCGCAGCTGGGGCGGCACCTGGGGGTGGCGCATGGTGAAGCCGCGCACGTGCACCTCGTACAGCACCGTCTCGGCCCACGGGGTCTTCGGCCGCTGGTCGTCGTACCAGTCGTCGTCGTCGTGGACGACCACCGCCCTCGGCACGTACGGCGCCGAGTCGCGGTTGTCGCGCACCGTGTCGGCGACGTCCGGCTCGGGCCAGCCGCGCACCGCGCTGCAGGTGGCGTCGTGGCTGGTGTAGTCGCCGTCGATCGCCCGGGCGTACGGGTCGAGCAGCAGCTTGGCCGGGTTCCAGCGGGCGCCCGTCCACGGGTCCCAGCGGCCGTGCACCCGGTAGCCGTAGCGGGTGCCGGGCAGCACGCCGGGCAGGTAGCCGTGCCAGGTCTGGAAGGTCTGCTCGGTGAGCCGGTGCCGGGTCTCGGTGCCGTCCTCGGCGAACAGGCACAGGTCGACGGCCTCGGCGCCGGCCGCCCAGAGCGCGAAGTTGGTGCCGCAGCCGCCGTCCGGGGCGGTGCGGAAGCGGGCGCCGAGCGGCTGCCAGCTGCCCGGCCAGGGGTCGGCGGGCGGCGCCGGCGGCGCGTCGGCGGCGCGTTCGGGCGCGGCCGCGGGTGGGCGGCCGGTCTCCCGGCGCGTGCTCCGTGCCAGCTCCTGCCACGCCGTCATCGCCGCACCCTCCCTGCGCGGGGGTCCCGTACCCGCCCTCCAGTTGTTCCCTGATCCCGTGCAGGTGTCACGTGGCCGATCGTGTTGTGACGCTGGGTGAACGGGACGGCGTCCGCCGGGTGGCGCGCCGGCTCGTGTCCGGCGCCCCGCGGCCTCGTTTGACCGGGTGCCGGGCGCCCTGGGCGCGACGGCGCGCGGCCGACCGGAAGCGCGGCGGGAAGCGGCGGACCTGGAGGGACGAACATGCTCGCGGTGGCACGGCACTGGGCGGTGGCGGCGGCCGCCGCGCTCCTCGCGCTGCCGGCCGGCTGCACCGGCGGACCGGCCGGGGGCGGGGACGGCGGCCCGGCGGGCGGCCGGCCGCCGATCTCCCGCGCGGTGGTCACCGCGCTGCCGGCGGACGGCGCCCAGGAGGTGCACTCCGACGCCGAGGTGTCCGTCACCGTCGCCGAGGGCCGGCTGCTGTCGGTGCGGCTGGCCGACGACCGCGGGGTGGCGGTGCCCGGCCGCACCGCCCCGGACGGCTCCCGCTGGACCCCGGAGGAGCCGCTCGCCCCGGCCACCCCGTACACCGTCGACGCCCTCGCCCAGGACGCGGACGGGCTGCGCGCCGCCCACCACTCCGCCTTCGTGACGGCCGGTCCGGCGCACACCGTGGCCGCCCTCGTCACCCCGGAGGACGGGACGCTGGTCGGGGTGGGGATGCCCGTCTCGCTGCGGTTCACCCGTCCGGTCGCGGACCGGCCGGCGGCGGAGCGGGCCGTCGAGGTGGCCGCCGACCCGCCGGTGCCGCTCGCCGCGCACTGGTTCGGCAACCGCCGCCTGGACGTCCGGCCGCGGTCCTACTGGGCGCCGGGCACCCGGGTGACCGTCACCCTGCGGCTGAAGGACGTGGAGCTGGCGCCCGGTGAGTTCGGTACCCAGGCCAAGGAGGTGGCGTTCACCGTCGGCCGGGCCCGGGTGTCCACCGTCGACCTGGCGAGCAGCACCATGACGGTGCGTGAGGACGGGGTGCCGGTGCGCACCCTGAAGATCACCGCCGGCGGCCCGCAGCACCCCACCTACCGGGGGGTCATGGTGGTCTCGGAGAAGTTCGAGGAGACCCGGATGAACGCCCGGACGGTCGGCCTCGGCGACGAGTACGACATCAAGGACGTCCCGCACGCGATGCGGCTGACCGACTCCGGCACCTTCGTGCACGGCAACTACTGGGCCGAGGACGAGGTGTTCGGCGCCGCCAACACCAGCCACGGTTGCATCGGGATCGCCGACCGGCAGGGCGGTGACGCCGACTCGCCGGCCGGCTGGTTCTTCGAGCACACCCTGGTCGGCGACGTGCTGGAGGTGCGCGGCGACACCGGCGCGGTCGTCCAGCCGTCCAACGGCCTGAACGGCTGGAACCTGCCCTGGACGGCCTGGCTGCAGGGCAGCGCACTGGGTCCCGCACCGCGCTGACCTGCACCCGGTGATTCACCGAACCGG
Organism: Kitasatospora sp. NPDC085895; assembly: GCF_040702125.1. Lineage (NCBI taxonomy): Bacteria > Bacillati > Actinomycetota > Actinomycetes > Kitasatosporales > Streptomycetaceae > Kitasatospora > Kitasatospora sp. NPDC085895. The sequence goes on from NZ_JBFBJY010000027.1 coordinate 28,178, forward strand.
CACCCCCCACCTGCGGAAGATTCACTCATCCGGGGCAGTTATCCTGGCGTGCCGCGCGGGCCGGGGGCTCTTCCCCGTCGGCGGCGCGCGGAAGAAGTCCGACCCCCGGTGAAACCGACCCGGGCGCGGATGCGTGTATCCAGCGTGGATACCGGGAGGGGAGCAACCGAGTGAAGCCGGTTCAGGCGGCCGAGGCCGCGATAGTCAGAGGTGCGGCCGGGACGGGCCGCACCGGTCGTACCGCACGCACCGCGGCCGTCGCGCTGGCGATGGGCGGGGTGCTGCTGTTCACCGCCGCCTGCAACGACGGCGGCTCGGGCGGATCCGGCGGTTCGGCCGCCGCGGGCGCCTCCGGCGGTGCGAGCGGCGCGGCCGGCTCGTCCGGCGGCTCCACCACGCAGGCCGCCCCCAAGGCGTCCGCCGCGGTGCTCACCGTCAGCGCCAAGGACGGCGCCACCGACGTCCAGCCGGGCGGCTTCACCGTGACGGTCGCGAGCGGCAAGCTCACCTCCGTCGAGCTGAAGGACAAGAACGACAAGGCGGTCGCGGGCACCATCGCCGCCGACGGCCTCAGCTGGAAGCCGAGCGCGCCGCTCGCGGTCGGCATGGCCTACACCGTCAACGCGCAGGCCAAGGACGACGCCGGCCTGCCCGCCGCGATCTCCTCCGGCTTCACCACGCTGTCCCCGGCGAAGAAGGTCGCGACCAACGACAACATCGCCGACAACGGCACCTACGGCGTCGGCATGATCGTCTCGGTGGCGTTCAGCAAGCCGGTCAAGAACAAGGACGCCGTCCTCAAGGGCATCACCGTCGAGGCCAGCGACGGCACCGTCGTGAAGGGCCACTGGTTCGGCTCGCAGCGCCTGGACATCCGCCCGGCGGAGTACTGGAAGCCCGGCACCAAGGTGACGGTCAAGTACCGGCTGAAGAGCGTCGAGGTCTCCCCGGGCGTCTACGGCGACGTGGACCGCGACGAGCCGTTCACCATCGGCCGCTACCAGGTCAGCACCGTCGACGCCGCCAAGCACGTGATGACGGTGGCGAGCGGCGGCGGCGCCACCAAGAGCATCCCGATCACCGCGGGCAACGACCAGAACCCGTCCTGGAACGGCACGATGGTCATCTCCAGCAAGGAGAAGGTGACCCGGATGAACTCGGCCACCGTGGCCAACGTCAAGGGCGACGAGTACGACGTCCCGGACGTGCCGCACGCGATGCGCCTCACCACCACGGGCACCTACGTGCACGGCAACTACTGGGGCAACGCCTTCGGCAAGTCCAACGCCAGCCACGGCTGCATCGGCCTGAAGGACGTCAAGGGCGGCAGCGAGTCCTCCTCGGCGGGCACCTTCTTCAACAGCTCGCTGGTCGGCGACGTGGTGAAGATCGTCAACTCCAAGGGCCGCACGGTCTCCCCGGACAACGGCCTCAGCGGCTGGACGCTCCCCTGGAGCAACTGGTAGGCCGCACGCCCTCCGGACACCCGGTGACCCCGCCGACGGCCCGGGCGCTCCCCGCGAGCGGCCGGGCCGTTGCGGGTTCGTGACCGGATCGTCGCGCTGCGGGCCGCAACTCCGGCCCCGCCCGGAGCGTGTACTCGGTGGGTGCCGCGACGGGGAGTGCGCGGCGGGGACGGAGGGGGACCGGCATGGGGTCCGTGCGCAGAGGTCTGACGACGGGTCTGCTCGGGGGAGCACTGGTGCTGGCGGCGGCGGCCTGCGGGCCGTCCGGGTCGCCGGGGGGCGCGGCCTCCGCCGCGGGGACGACGGCAGCCCGGCCGCGGCCCACCGTCCCGGCGGCGGTGGTGACCGTCGAGCCGAAGAACGGCGCCACCGACGTCAAGCCGTCCGGGGCGCTGAAGGTCACCGCGACCGGCGGGAAGCTGACCTCCGTCAAGGTGACCGGCGGGGACGGCCGGGAGGTGCCCGGCACGCTCGCCGCGGACGGCCTCGGCTGGACGCCCGCCGCCGCACTCGCCGTCTCCGAGCGGTACCGGGTGACGGCACAGGCCACCGACCCGAACGGACTGGTGACCACCGCCGAGAGCACCTTCGGCACGCTCACCCCGGCCAGGACGACCGGCGCCTACAGCAACGTGGACGACGGGCAGACCTACGGCGTCGGCATGATCGTCTCGCTGCGCTTCCGCAAGGCGGTGCAGAACCGCGCCGAGGTGGAGCGCGCGGTGGTCTTCGAGACCTCCGACGGCACCGCGGTGAAGCCGCACTGGTTCGGCGACGACCGGGTCGACTTCCGCCCGGCGGAGTACTGGAAGCCCGGTACCGGGGTGACGGTGAAGTACCGGCTGAAGAGCGCCGAGCTCGCCCCGGGCGTCTACGGCGGCAAGGACGGCGAGGAGCACTTCACCGTCGGCCGCTCCCGGGTGAGCACGGCGGACGTCGACACCCACCGGATGACCGTCGTGGAGAACGGGCGGACGGTGGACACCGTGAAGTTCACCGCGGGCAAGGCCGGGTTCGACAGCTTCAACGGCACCATGGTCATCGAGGAGATGGCCCGCAGGACGCGGATGTCCTCCACCGGCGTCAGCGGCATCAAGGCCGGCGACGAGTACGACCTCGACGACGTGCCGCACGCCATGCGGCTCACCGACACCGGCACCTACGTGCACGGCAACTCCTGGGCGATCGGCTCGATGGGCCGCTCCAACGCCAGCCACGGCTGCATCGGCATCGCCGACACCCGCTACGGCAGCGACGGCACCGACGCCGGCCGCTTCTACGACGCGTCAATGATCGGCGACGTCGTCACCGTGGTGAATTCCGACGGGCCGCGGGTGTCCGGCGAGAACGGCCTGAGCGGGTGGAACGTGCCCTGGACTGCCTGGTAGGCCCGTCCGGCGTGCCGCTGTCATATGTCCCCCGCCGTGATCGTTTGCTCATTGTCCGTGCGCACCCGCATGCGTTCCGCAATGATGGGCGCCATGGCGGGATGGCGTGAGGCGGACCAGGCGTCGAATCGGGTGCTCGGCACGGCCGGTGACGTCGCGTCGGCCGGCCGCGGCCTCGCGCTGGCGGACCTGGAGCGGCTGACCGCGGACGAGCTGGAGCAGGCCGCCTTCGAGCTGCTGCGCGACCCGGCGGCCCAGGATGAGGTGCGGCTGCCCTCCCGCCCCGAGTCGGCCGGGATCGCCCGCCGCCTGGTCGTCGCCGTGCTCGGCGCCTGGGAGCTGGTGCAGCAGCTGGACGCCGGCGAGTTACTGGCCGGTGAGCTGGTCGCCAATGCCGTGCGGCACGCCGGGGGGCGCACCGTCGGCCTGAAGATGGCCCGCCGGCCGGGCTGGGTGCGGATCGAGGTCCGGGACTCCTCGCGGGCGCTGCCCTGCCTGATCGTGGCGGCCGAGCGCGGCGGGGCGGAGAACGGCCACGGGCTGGTGCTGGTCGACGCGGTGTCGGACCGCTGGGGCGCGGACCTGCTGCCGCGCGGCAAGTCCGTCTGGTGCGAGCTGAGGGTGCGCGAGCGCGCCGCCTGACGCGGCGGGCCCGGGTGCCCGGACATGAGCAGGGCCCCCGTTCCGCTCGGTGTGCGGTGTCGGGGGCCCGTGCGCGTCACCGCGCGGCCAAGGGGGTGCGCGCCGCGCGGTGGGAACGGCCGAACCGGGTCGGTGGAGGCCGTGGAATGCCTCCACTGTCGCATGCCGGAGCCGGTCTGGACAAATCGATCCAAAGGTGCAGACCCCTCGCAACCTTCGAAGACTTGCCAAACCCGGATGAACAGCCTATGAATGCCTGCCGTCAGGCCGGGCTGCCACCCGGCCCGGTCAGCACTCGATGACGTTCACGGCGAGGCCGCCGCGCGAGGTCTCCTTGTACTTGATCTTCATGTCGGCGCCGGTCTCCTTCATGGTCTTGATCGCCTTGTCGAGGGAGACGTGGTGCCGGCCGTCGCCGCGCAGCGCCATCCGCGCCGCCGTGACGGCCTTCACCGACGCCATGCCGTTCCGCTCGATGCAGGGGATCTGCACCAGGCCGCCGACCGGGTCGCAGGTCAGGCCGAGGTTGTGCTCGATGCCGATCTCCGCGGCGTTCTCGACCTGCTCGGGGCTGCCGCCGAGCACCTCGGCGAGGCCGCCGGCCGCCATCGAGCACGCCGAGCCGACCTCGCCCTGGCAGCCGACCTCGGCGCCGGAGATCGAGGCGTTCTCCTTGAAGAGCATGCCGATCGCGCCGGCCGCCAGCAGGAAGCGCACGATGCCCTCGTCGTCGGCGCCGGGCACGAAGTTCAGGTAGTAGTGCAGCACGGCCGGGACGATGCCCGCGGCACCGTTGGTCGGCGCGGTGACCACCCGGCGGCCGGAGGCGTTCTCCTCGTTCACCGCCATCGCGTAGAGGGTCACCCACTCCATCGCGTTGGCCGGGCCGATGCCCTCGGCGCGCAGCGCCCGGGCGGCCGAGGCGGCCCGGCGGCGGACCTTCAGGCCGCCCGGCAGGATGCCCTCGCGGCCGAGCCCGGCCGCGACGCACTCCTGCATGACGTGCCAGATCTCCAGCAGCCCGGCCCGGATCTCGGCCTCGCTGCGCCAGGCCTTCTCGTTCTCCAGCATCAGGCCGGAGATGGACAGGCCGGTTTCGCGGGTGAGCCGCAGCAGCTCCTCGCCGGTGCGGAAGGGGTAGCGCAGCACGGTGTCGTCCGGCTTGACCCGGTCGGCGCCTATCGCGTCCTCGTCGACGACGAAGCCGCCGCCGACCGAGTAGTAGGTCTTCTCCAGGACGGGCGCGCCGGCCTCGTCGAACGCGGCCAGGGTCATGCCGTTGGCGTGGTACGGCAGCGAGCGGCGGCGGTGCAGCACCAGCTGGGTCGCCGGGTCGAAGGCGATCTCGTGCTGGACGTCCTTGTCCTGGGCGAGCAGCCGCAGCCGCTTGTCGCGCTGGATGCGTTCGACGTCGAGGTCGGCCTGGTCGACGTCGACGGTGCGCGGGGAGTTGCCCTCCAGGCCCAGCAGGACGGCCTTGGGGGTGCCGTGGCCGTGGCCGGTGGCGCCGAGCGAGCCGAAGAGCTCGGCCCGGACGGAGGCGGTGCTCTCCAGCAGCCCCTCCGAGTGCAGGCGGCGGGCGAACATCCGGGCCGCCCGCATCGGGCCCACGGTGTGGGAACTGGACGGCCCGATGCCGATGGAGAAGAGGTCGAAGACGCTGATGGCCACGGGGGGACGTCCTTGTCTGGTCTCGTGGAAGGACTTGCTGGGTGACACGGAAGGGGGCACCGCGCGCACTGTCCAGTGTGCGCGGTGCCCCGGAATTCCTGGTGTCCGGCCGGGGTGAGGCCGGTCACCGGGGGACGAACCGCCGAGACCGGCCGGCGATCGGGGGCGTCGCGCTCCGGTCGCCGGTCGGTCCTACCGCGGGGTGCGGATCACAGCTCGGGGTAGAGCGGGTACTTCGCGGCGAGCGCGGTCACCCGGGCCTTGAGCGCGGTGGCCTTGGCCTCGTCGAAGCCGGGCAGCAGGGTCTCGGCGATGACGTCGGCGACCTCGCGGAAGTCCTCCGCGCCGAAGCCGCGGGTGGCCAGCGCCGGGGTGCCGATGCGCAGGCCGGAGGTGACCATCGGCGGGCGGGGGTCGTTCGGCACCGCGTTGCGGTTCACGGTGATGCCGACCTCGTGCAGGCGGTCCTCGGCGTCCTGGCCGTTGAGCTCGCTGTTGCGCAGGTCGACCAGGACGAGGTGCACGTCGGTGCCACCGGAGAGCACCGAGACGCCGGCGTCCACGGTGTCCTGGCGCAGCAGGCGCTCGGCCAGGATCTTCGCGCCCTCCAGGGTGCGGCGCTGGCGGTCCTTGAACTCCTCCGAGGCGGCGACCTTGAAGGCCACGGCCTTGGCGGCGATCACGTGCTCCAGCGGGCCGCCCTGCTGGCCGGGGAAGACCGCGGAGTTGATCTTCTTGGCCCACTGCTCCTTGCAGAGGATGACGCCGCCGCGCGGGCCGCCCAGCGTCTTGTGGGTGGTGGTGGTGACCACGTCCGCGTACGGCACGGGCGAGGGGTGCAGGCCCGCGGCGACCAGGCCGGCGAAGTGCGCCATGTCGACCATGAGCAGCGCGCCGACCTCGTCCGCGATGCGGCGGAACTCGGCGAAGTCCAGCTGGCGCGGGTAGGCGGACCAGCCGGCGATGATCAGCTTGGGCTGGTGCTCCTTGGCGAGGCGCTCGACCTCGGCCATGTCGACCTGACCGGTCTTCTCGTCGACGTGGTACGCGGCCACGTTGTAGAGCTTGCCGGAGAAGTTGATCTTCATGCCGTGGGTCAGGTGGCCGCCGTGCGCCAGGTTCAGGCCCAGGATGGTGTCGCCCGGCTGGATCAGCGCGAACATCGCGGCGGCGTTCGCCTGCGCACCGGAGTGCGGCTGGACGTTGGCGTGCTCCGCCCCGAACAGCGCCTTCACCCGGTCGATGGCGATCTGCTCGGCGACGTCGACGTGCTCGCAGCCGCCGTAGTAGCGCTTGCCGGGGTAGCCCTCGGCGTACTTGTTGGTCAGGACCGAACCCTGGGCCTCCATGACCGCCACCGGGGCGAAGTTCTCGGAGGCGATCATTTCGAGGGTGGTCTGCTGGCGGTGCAGCTCGGCGTCGACCGCGGCCGCGATCTCCGGGTCGAGCGCGTGCAGGGACTGGTTCAGAACCGTCATGAGGTGGGGTCTCCCCGTGGAGCGAAGGGCTGGAGCGGGGCGGCCGCCGCACTGCGGCCGCCCCGTTGGGCGGGCGGTCAGCCGCCGATGAACGCGGTGTACGCCTCGGCGTCGAGCAGCTCGTCGGTCGCCTCGACGCGGACCTTGAACAGCCAGCCATCCTCGAACGGGGAGCTGTTCACCAGGGCGTTGTCGTCGAGGACGGCCTGGTTGACCTCCACGACCTCGCCGGTGACGGGCGAGAACAGGTCGCTGACCGACTTGGTGGACTCGAGCTCGCCACAGGTCTCACCGGCGGTGACGCCGTCACCGACCTCCGGGAGCTGGACGTAGACGATGTCGCCGAGGGCGTCGGCCGCGTGCGCGGTGATGCCGATCGTCGACACCCCGTCCACGGCGGCGGTCAGCCACTCGTGCTCCTTGGTGTACTGCAGGTGCGTGGGGTTGCTCATGGCGTCATTCTCCAGGATCGCAAGAGGGAGGGGCGTGGCCGTCCGCTGAGCGGACCGCCCCGGGCAGGACGGTTCAGGACGGTGCTGGGAGCGGCGGGGGCGCTCAGCGGGCGCGCTTGTAGAACGGCAGCGCCACGACCTCGACCGGCTCGGCCTTGCCGCGCACGTCGACCGCGACGGCGGTGCCGGGCGCGGCGTGCGCCGCGTCCACGTAGGCGATGGCGATCGGCTTGCCGAGGGTGGGGGAGGGCGCGCCCGAGGTGATCCGGCCGATCGGGTCGCCCTCGGCGTCGACCACCGCGTACTCGGCGCGCGGCACCCGCTTGCCCTCGGAGACCAGGCCGACCAGCTTGCGCGGCGGTGCGGACTCGGCCTCGGCGGCCGCCTGCTCCAGGGCCTTGCGGCCGACGAAGGCGCCCTCGTTGGTGGTCTTGTCGAAGCGCACCACGCGGCCGAGACCGGCGTCGAACGGGGTCAGGTCGGTGGACAGCTCGTGGCCGTACAGCGGCATGCCCGCCTCCAGGCGCAGCGTGTCGCGGCAGGACAGGCCGCACGGCACCAGGCCCTTGTCGGCACCGGCCGCGGTCAGCGCCGACCACAGGTGCTCGGCGTCGGCCGGGGCGCAGAAGACCTCGAAACCGTCCTCGCCGGTGTAGCCCGTACGGGCGAGCCAGACCTGCTTGCCGGCGACGGTCGCGGGCAGCAGCGCGTAGTACTTCAGGCCGGGCAGGTCGGCGTCGGTCAGCGAGGCGAGGATGCCGTTCGCCTCCGGGCCCTGGACGGCGATCAGCGCGTAGGCGTCGCGGTCGTCGCGGACGACGGCGTCGAAGCCCTCGGCGCGCTCGGTCAGCGCGTCCAGCACCACCTGGGCGTTGGAGGCGTTCGCGACCACCATGTACTCGTCCTCCGCGGTGCGGTAGACGATCAGGTCGTCGAGGATGCCGCCGTCCTCGCGGCAGATCATGGTGTAGCGGGCGCGCAGCACGCCCAGCGCCGAGATGAAGCCGACCAGCGCGTGGTCCAGCATCTCGCCGGCCTGCGGGCCGGAGACGGTGATCTCGCCCATGTGCGAGAGGTCGAACAGACCGGCCTTCGTGCGGACGGCGAGGTGCTCCTCGCGCTCGCTGCCGTAGCGCAGCGGCATGTCCCAGCCGGCGAAGTCGGTCATGGTGGCACCGAGCGAGCGGTGCAGCGCGTCGAGCGCGGTGAGGCGGAGGGACATGACGGCAGGACTCCTTGGCTGCTCTGCGGGCACACGGGCGACCCTCCCGCCCGGAAACGGGCAGGACGGCGGATGGAGTCTCCCCGTCTGTCGTCAACAACCTGAGAGGTTCACCGCCACCTCAAGGATGGCGGCTTGCACCGTGGGTGGGCGCACGGCGCGGCCGTGTCCACTTTCCAGATGTGCCTCGCCCGTGCGGTATGGGTGCCTGAGAGATTCCGGGGAGGACTTGCTCCTTCGGCGCCGGCCTCGCCCCTGGGGGCGTTCCGGACTCTCCCGCGCGGGTTCGAGCGGCCAGTATGAACTTGGAGGGTCGAGCGCGCTCATCATGGCATGCCGCCGGGCCTGATGGGAGAGGGGGCGGCCCGCTAGGCTCTGTGCAGGGGACGAGCGAAGGGGCCGTACATGGGGTATCCGGCGGGCGAGGCACAGGCGTGGGCCGCACCCGGCACGGCGCCGGAGGGCGGCACCTGGCCGTCCAACGAACTGGAGCAGGTGCTCACCGCCGCGCTCGGCGACCCCGGCGCCACGCCCCGGGTGATCGAGGTGCTCGCCCGCAGCCAGGTGTGGATCCCGCTGCCGGCCGGCGCCGACCCGCAGGGCACCTCGCTGGACCTGCCGACCATCGAACTCGCCGGCACCCCCTACGTGCCGGTGTTCTCCTCGCAGGAGCAGTTCCTGCAGCACGCCCCGGGCATGGCGTTCGCGATCGCACCGGTGTGGGAGTTCGCCCGCGGGCTGCCGCTCGGCATCGGCATCGCCGTCAACCCGGAGGCGCCGGTGGGCATCCCGGTGCCGCCGGAGGGCGTCGGCGAGCTCCGCCGCGGACCGCAGGGCGACCGCACCCCCGGCGAGGTCGCCGAGGGCGCCTCGGTGGCGCTGCGCGAGCCCGAGCCGCACCAGGAGCCGTACGCCTTCCTCGCCGCGGCCACCTCCGAACTGTCCCGGCTGCCCGGCGTGCTGACGGCCCGTCGGGCGCTCGCCCGGGTGGAGGCGGACGCCCCGCAGCTGTACGTCGGGATCCAGCTCGACCCGGCCGGGCCGGCCGATCCGGTGCAGGTCAACGAGGCGCTCGGCCGCGCGCTCGGAACCGCGCCGCCGCCGTGGGGCGTCCACCTGGTGCTGCTGGACATGGCCGACGACCCCGTCGTCGAGTGGCTGCTGACCTGCGTGGCGCCCTTCTACGTCCGGGCGTGACCGCCGGTCCGGCCGGCCCGGGCGCCTGCCGGCGGGACACCGGCGCCGCCCGGGGGTATCACGAGGGGGTATGCGGCATGACGCCTGTCGGCCGCGCGCAATAGGGTGCTGCCCGGCAGTGGGCACGAGCGGCGGAAGACGGAACAAGACGGGGCACGGCGACGTGAGCGAGCGGAGCGAGGCGGGCGCATGAGCGCGGCAGCGGCAGGCGGCGGGCCGGGCCCGTGGGGCCAGGCACCCGTGGCACCGCCCGGCGGTGACCCGGGCGCCATCGAGCGCGCCCTCGGCGCGGTCGTCCCGGAGCGCTACGACGCGTACGAGAACCTGCTGCGGGCGCTCGCCCAGGGGCAGGTCTGGATGCTGCTCTGGCACGGCACGCCCGGCAGCCCGGACGCCCAGTACGGGAACATGGACATCGGCGGGCACGGCTACGCCCCCGCCGTCACCTCGGCCGAGCAGCTCGCCGCCAGCGGCTGGGCCCGCGCCCACGAGGTGATCTCCGGCCAGGAGATCGCCGCCGCGCTCTTCCGCACCCGCTGGGGCCTGTGGCTGAACCCGCACGCCCCGGGCGGCGGCGTCGGCGTCCCCTGGGCCGACCTGAGACGCATCGCGGTCGGCCTGGACCGGCTGCCGGCCGGTCCGCTGCGGATCTCCGAGCCGCGGTTGAACGCGCCGCAGTTCTACGGGCTGCTGGAGCAGCAGGCCGTGCAGACCCGTCCGCTGCGCTCGCTGCGCCAGGCGTGGGTGCAGCCCGCGCTGGGCGAGGCGTACCTGGCCGTCGGCCTGGACCTGTACGACAACTCTCCGCCGTCGGTGGAGGCCGCCCGCGCCCTGGTACAGCGGGCCGCGCAGCTCGCCCCGGAGGGGCTGGCGGTGTCGACGGTCGCGATGGCGGACGAGTTCGATCCGGTCGCGATGTGGATGCGGGCGAACGCCCGCCCGTTCTTCGACCGCGACACCCAGTTCGGGCACCCGCAGGGCGCGGCCCCCTACCCGCCCTACGGTTACTCTCCGCAATCGGCGCCGGGTCCGCAGCCGTGGCCCCAGCAGCCGTGGCCGGGCTATCCCGGCCGCTGATCCTTTCCCTTTCCCTCCCCTTTACCCGTCCTTGTGGCGGCCGTCCGCCAGTGGCGGGTCATGCCCAGGTGGTGGCGGTTTCCCGCCGTTGGCGGGCTTCCGTCAGTACCCGTCTTGACAGGCTTGTTTCAGCCGTGTGAAGAGGCGTATTCGCGGTCACAACGGGCTGCATGCCGACAGATCACAGTTAGGCATCCTTCGGTTGCCCCCTCTGGCGGAACCTCTCCCCGATGACAGAGAGTGCTGCCCACGGCCAGTGCGCGAGCCGATCCCCACAAAGGTGATCGCGCCCTGGCGACGCCGAACCGCGCGATGTGCATGCCGCGCACTCCGGCACCACGCAGGACCCGCAGTACCCCCGCAAACGCCGTGATCCGCCGCCCCGGCCCCGTGCCCGGACGGCAGGCTCCGGCACCCCGAAAACGAACTCTGCACCGCCGCACCGGCGTACGGAACCACCGCACCGCTCTGCACCGCACCTGTCGCGAACTCCGGACCGCACCGGGGTCCGGGCCCTGATCGGGCCCGGGTCGCCCCGCCGGACCGGGCCGTGGGCCGGCCACCGTCGGCGAGGGGAACGAACTGACTCATGACCACACCCACCGAGACCACCGGCTCTGCCCGGCCCGAGGCCGCACCTGCCGCCCCGGCCAAGCGCATCCAGGGCCGCTCTCCGGGCCGGATCGCCTGGGACCGGCTGAAGCGTGACAAGGTCGCCCTCGCGGGCGGCACCGTGGTGCTCCTGCTGATCCTCGCCGCGATCTTCGCGCCGGTGCTGACGGCGCTGTTCGGCCACCCGGTCGACGAGCCCCACCCGGACCAGATCAACCCGGACCTCGGCCTCCCCAGGGGCGCGTTCGGCGGCATGAGCGGCGACTTCCTGCTCGGCGTCGACCCGACGTTCGGCCGCGACGTCTTCAGCCGGATCCTCTACGGCGCCCAGATCTCGCTCACCGTGGCCTTCCTCGCGGCCGGCGTGTCCGTCCTGATCGGCGTCGTGCTCGGCGCCGCGGCCGGCTACTTCGGCGGCTGGGTCGACGCGGCGATCAGCCGGGTGATGGACGTGCTGCTGGCCTTCCCGCAGCTGCTGTTCTCCATCGCGCTCGTCTCGGTCATGCCGAACTCGCTGCTCGGCCTCGGCGGCACCGCCCTGCGCATGGGCATCCTGGTCCTGGTCATCGGCTTCTTCGGCTGGCCGTACATCGGCCGCATCGTCCGCGGCCAGGCGCTGTCGCTGCGCGAGCGGGAGTTCGTGGACGCCGCCCGCAGCCTCGGCGCCGGCAGCATCCACATCCTCTTCCGCGAGCTGCTGCCGAACCTGGTCGCCCCGATCCTCGTCTACACGACGCTGATCATCCCCACCAACATCCTCAGCGAGGCGGCGCTCAGCTTCCTGGGCGCCGGCGTGAAGCCGCCGACGCCCTCCTGGGGACAGATGCTCTCCGAGGCGACCCGGATCTACCAGGCCGACCCGACCTACATGGTCGTCCCCGGTCTCGCGATCTTCGTCACGGTGCTCGCGTTCAACCTCTTCGGCGACGGCCTCCGGGACGCGCTCGACCCCAAGGGCAACTAGCCCTCCCTCTCCCCCCACATACCAGGCAGGTCCCTCTCAGCCTGCCCACCCCCGGCGGACCGTTCGTGCCCGCACATCACCAGGAGGACTCCGTACCCATGAAGCGCAACAGGACACTTGCCGCAGCTTCCCTCGTGGCTGCGCTCGCCCTGACCACCGCGGCCTGCGGCGGCACCAAGGGCGGTGGCACGAGCGACAGCGCGAGCAAGGGCTCGGCCGGCTTCAACGCCGCGGTTGACAAGGTGCTGAACCCCTCCGACAAGAAGGGCGGCACGCTCAACCTCTGGACGAGCACCGACGTCGACTCGCTCGACCCGGGCCGCGCCTACTACGCCTCGGTGTGGAACTTCGAGCGCTACTACGCCCGCACCCTCCTGGCCTACGACGCCAAGCCGGGCAAGGAAGGCCTCAAGCTCGTCCCGGACCTGGCGGCGAACCAGCCGGCCGTGTCCTCCGACGGCAAGACCTACACCTTCCACCTGAAGCAGGGTCTGAAGTTCGAGGACGGCTCGCCGATCACCTCGAAGGACATCAAGTACGGCATCGAGCGCATCTTCGCGCAGGACGTCGTCTCCGGCGGCCCGACCTACCTGATCCAGTCCCTGGACCAGGGCCAGAACTACAAGGGCCCCTACACCGACACCGACCCCAACAAGCTGGGTCTGAAGTCGGTCGAGACCCCGACCGACACCACCATCGTCTTCAAGCTGGCGAAGGCGGACTCCTCCTTCCCGTACCTGCTCGCGATGGGCTCCGCCGCCCCCGTCCCGCAGAAGCTGGACACCGGCGCGAAGTACGGCGACAAGCCGGTCTCCTCCGGCCCCTACAAGTTCGCCAAGGTCGAGCCGGGCAAGGGCTACGAGCTGGTCCGCAACGAGAACTGGGACCCGGCCACCGACCCGTTCCGCAAGGCGCTGCCGGACACCGTCAAGCTGACCGTCACCTCGAACGCCGACGACATGGACGCCCGCCTGCTGGCCGGCTCCGTCGACATCGACTTCGGCCAGACCGGTCTCTCCCAGGCCGCCCAGGTCAAGGTCCTGCAGGACGAGAAGCTGAAGGCCAACACGGACGACCCGTACAACGGCTTCATCCGCTTCATCGCGCTGAACCAGAAGGTCGCCCCCTTCGACAACATCCACTGCCGCAAGGCCGTGCTGTACGCGGCCGACCCGACCGCGCTGCAGACCGCCCGCGGCGGTTCGGTGGCCGGTTCCACCTACGGCAACATGCTGCCCCCGAACATCCTCGGCTCGGACGAGTACGACCCGTTCGGCCTGACCGACGGCAAGGCCGACCTGGAGAAGGCCAAGGCCGAGCTCAAGGAGTGCGGCAAGGCCGACGGCTTCACCACCACGATCGCCGTCCGCGGCAACAAGGCCAAGGAGGTCAACTCGGCCGTCGCGCTGCAGACCGCCCTCAAGGCCATCAACGTGACGGTGAACGTCGACCAGTACGACGGCAAGCTGCTCGCCTCCGTCGCCGGTGCGCCGGACGTCGTCCACCAGAAGGGCTACGGCCTGATCGTCGCCGGCTGGGGTGCCGACTACCCGAACGGCGCCGGCTACATGCAGCCCCTGATGGACAGCCGCTTCATCACCAAGAACGGCAACAGCAACTACCCCGAGACCTCTGACCCGGCGATCGACAAGCTCTTCGACGACGCCGCCGCCCAGACGGACCCGGCCAAGGCCGCCGACCTCTACAAGCAGATCAACCACAAGGTCGTCGACACCGCGGTGTGGCTGCCCATCGTGGCCGACAAGGCGCTCAACTACCGCAACCCGCGCCTGACCAACGTCTTCATCACCGACGCGTTCGGCGAGGTCGACTTCCAGGCCCTGGGCGTCTCCGACGGCAAGTGACCTGCCCCGCCCGCAATCGTAGTTCGCACAGCTAGTCCGAAGGGCAGGTGAAGGCTCCGCCCGGGCCGGCCGGCGTCCCCACAGGGACGCGGCCGGTCCGGGGCGGGGCCGACCGCAGTGCTCGTATATCTCATCCGACGGCTCGTCAATGTCGTCGCCATGCTGCTGGTGGTCTCCGCGGTCACCTTCGGCATCTTCTTCATGGTGCCGAAACTGACCGGGACCGACCCCGCGCTGCTCTACGTCGGCAAGATCGCCGACAAGGTGGCCGTCGAGGGTATCCGACACAAGATGGGCCTCGACAAGTCCATCGTCGAGCAGTACTTCCTGTTCCTGAAGGGCCTGTTCGTCGGGCGCGACTACAGCACCGGCGTGGACGTCACCCACTGCTCCGCGCCGTGCTTCGGTTACTCCTTCAAGACCGAGCAGGAGGTGTGGCCCGTCCTGCTGGACCGACTGGGCGTCACCGCCTCGCTCGCCGCCGGCGCGGCCACCCTGTGGCTCGTGTTCGGCACCGCGACCGGCGTCGTCTCCGCGCTGCGCCGCCGCACCCTGCTGGACCGCTTCACCATGACGACCGCCCTGGCCGGCGTCTCGCTGCCGATCTACTTCACCGGCATGCTCGCCAGCGCGATCTTCGTCTACCAGCTCGGCTGGTTCCCGCACGACTACGTGAACCTGGGCGACGACCCGGTCGCGTGGTTCCAGAACCTGGTGCTGCCGTGGGTCACCCTGGCGTTCCTCTACGCCGCGACCTACGCCCGCCTCACCCGCGCCACCCTGCTCGAGGTGCTCGGCGAGGACTACATCCGCACCGCCCGGGCCAAGGGCCTCGGCGAGCGGACGGTCATCGGCAAGCACGCCATGCGCTCCACCCTCACCCCGATCCTCACCGTCTTCGGCATGGACCTGGGCGCCCTGATCGGCGGCGCGGTGCTCACCGAGTCGACCTTCAACTTCCGTGGTCTGGGTTACGAGGCGGTCTCCGCGGTCAGCTCCAGCGACCTCCCGGTGATCATGGGTGTCACGCTCTTCGCCGGCTTCTTCATCATCATCGCCAACCTGCTGGTTGACGTGCTGTACGCCGTTGTCGATCCTCGGGTGAGGCTGGCATGAGCAAGACCCTGAACACCACCAAGCCCTCCGCCTTCCTCTCGGTGCGCGACCTGCGGGTGCACTTCCCCACCGAGGACGGACTGGTCAAGTCGGTCGACGGCCTCACCTTCGACCTGGAGAAGGGCAAGACCCTCGGCATCGTCGGCGAGTCCGGCTCCGGGAAGTCCGTCACCTCGCTGTCGATCATGGGCCTGCACCGCACCGGCACCAAGCGCGGCGCCCCGCGGATCACCGGCGAGGTCTGGCTGGACGGCGAGGAGCTCGTCGCCGCCGACCCCGAGCGGGTCCGCAAGCTCCGCGGCCAGAAGATGGCGATGATCTTCCAGGACCCGCTGACCGCGATGCACCCGTACTACACGGTCGGCGCGCAGATCATCGAGGGCTACCGGGCCCACCACCCGGGCGCCACCAAGAAGCAGGCGCGCACCCGCGCGATCGAGATGCTCGACCGGGTCGGCATCCCGCAGCCGGACAAGCGGGTGGACGCCTACCCGCACGAGTTCTCCGGCGGCATGCGCCAGCGCGCCATGATCGCGATGGCCCTGGTCAACGACCCGTCGCTGCTGATCGCGGACGAGCCCACCACCGCCCTGGACGTCACCGTCCAGGCGCAGATCCTGGACCTCATCCGGGACCTGCAGAAGGAGTTCGGCTCGGCCGTCATCATCATCACGCACGACCTCGGCGTGGTGGCCGAACTGGCCGACGACATCCTGGTGATGTACGGCGGCAAGTCCGTGGAGCGCGGCCCCGCCGCGTCCCTCTTCGAGGCGCCCGAGCACCCCTACACCTGGGGCCTGCTCGGCTCGATGCCCCGGCTCGACCGGGAGCTCCAGGACCGGCTGATCCCGGTCAAGGGCACCCCGCCGAGCCTGATCAACGTGCCGTCCGGCTGCGCCTTCCACCCGCGCTGCCCGTACGCCGAGCTGACCGGCGGCCGGTCCACCTCCGAGGTGCCCGTGCTGGCCGAGGCCGCCCCCCGGCACCTCGCGGCCTGCCACCTGCCGATCGCCGAACGGCACCGGATCTTCGCCGACGAGATCGCGCCCCGGCTGTGACCCGGCCGCCAGCAACACACTCAGGAGACAACCGATGACGGATTCGAAGACGGCGGCGATCCCCGCACCCGCGCCCGCCTCCGACCGTCAGCCCCTGCTCAAGGTGACCGGGCTGACCAAGCACTTCCCGATCACCAAGGGGCTGCTGCGCCGCCAGGCCGGCGCCGTGCGCGCCGTGGACGGCCTCGACTTCGAGGTCCGGCCCGGCGAGACCCTCGGCGTGGTCGGCGAGTCCGGCTGCGGCAAGTCCACCATGGGCCGCCTGGTGACCCGTCTGGACGAGCCCACCGGCGGGAAGATCGAGTTCGAGGGCACGGACATCACGCACCTCGGCGTCTCGGCGATGCGCCCGCTCCGCCGGGACATCCAGATGATCTTCCAGGACCCGTACTCGTCGCTGAACCCGCGGCACACCGTCGGCACCATCGTCGGCGCGCCGTTCCGGCTGCAGAAGGTGGCCACCGAGGGCGGCGTCAAGAAGGCCGTGCAGGAGCTGCTGGAGCTCTGCGGCCTGAGCCCGGAGCACTACAACCGCTACCCGCACGAGTTCTCCGGCGGCCAGCGCCAGCGCATCGGCATCGCCCGCGCGCTGGCCCTCAAGCCGAAGATGATCGTGGCGGACGAGCCGGTCTCCGCGCTCGACGTGTCGATCCAGGCGCAGGTGGTCAACCTCCTCGACGACCTGCAGAACGAGCTGGGCCTGACCTACCTGATCATCGCCCACGACCTCTCGGTCGTCCGGCACGTGTCGGACCGCGTCGCGGTGATGTACCTCGGCAAGATCGTCGAGATCGCCGACCGCGACTCGCTCTACAGCGTGCCGATGCACCCGTACACCAACGCGCTGATGTCGGCGGTGCCGACGCCGGACCCGCGCCGCAAGGAGCGCCGCGAGCGCATCCTGCTCACCGGTGACGTGCCGTCGCCGCTCAACCCGCCGAGCGGCTGCCGCTTCCGCACCCGCTGCTGGAAGGCGCAGGACGTCTGCGCCACCCAGGAGCCGCCGCTCGTCGCCGCGCGGCCGGGCCACCAGGTGGCCTGCCACTTCCCGGAGAACGACGACCTGTCGGTCGGCACGCGCAAGCCGGGCATCCACGCCCAGCGCGGCCGCTGACCCGCAGGGTCCGTCCGGAGCAGTACCCACCCGGCCCGGGTGCCTGATCCAGGCACCCGGGCCGAGGCGTTCCAGGGCGTCGGTCACCGCGGCCCGGTGCGGCGGGGTGCGCGGGACGCCGATCCGTCAGCCGGCGTCGCGGGTGGGTCCGGTGGGCGTCAGTCGTCTCCCCGTGCGGTCTGCCGGGCGCGCAGCGCCCGGACCTTCTGCCGGTTGCCGCAGCGCTCCATCGAGCACCAGCGCCGCCGGCCGGGCCGCGAGGTGTCGACGAAGTGCAGTTGGCAGTCGTGGGCGCCGCAGACGCGGATCCGGTCGGCGTACGGGCCGGTGAACAGCTCGACGGCGTCCCGGGCGACCGCGGAGAGCACCGCGACCGCGGTGGTGGGCGCGGGTCCGGCGCGCCGTCCGTCGGGGCCGATCCGGGGGACGGGCGGGGGAGCGGCGGCGGCCCGGTTGACCGCCGCGTAGTCCTCGGGGGCGCCGGGGAGGCCCTCGGCCCTGGCCTCGGTGAGCCGCCAGAGCGCGTCGCGCAGCTCCCGGGCGGCGGCAACCCCGGCCTCGTCGACGGCGACCTCGCCGGTGTCCAGCCGGCAGGCGGCGATCCAGTCGGCGAGGTCGGCCGGCCGGTGCAGCACCTCGTAGCGGGCGTGGGCGCCGGGCCCGCCGGTGGGCAGCAGCTCCAGGCAGAGCGCGCCGGGGTCGAAGCGGTGGGAGGTGCCGTCGGGGTGGTTCAGCACGAGTCCGGTTGCGGCGTCGTCCATGTAACCACTATAACCGGTAGCATGACTCTCGACTACAAGATCGTCGTGGACTGCGCGGACCCGCACCGCCAGGCCGCGTTCTGGGGCGAGGCCCTCGGCTACCTCGTCGAGGACAACAGCCCCGTCGTGGAGCGGCTGATCACCGGCGGCGTGCTGCCCGCCGAGGCCTGGACGGTCGTCGACGGCCGCAAGGCCTTCAAGGCGATGGCCGCCGTCCGGCACCCCGAGGACCCCTTCGACCCGGCCACCGGCATCGGCCACGGCCGGCGCCTGCTCTTCCAGGCCGTCCCCGAGGCCAAGACCGTCAAGAACCGCCTCCACCTCGACCTGCACGCCGGGCCCGAGCGCCGGGAGGCCGAGGTGGACCGGCTGGTCGCCCTGGGCGCCACCGTGCTCGCCCGGATCGACGAGCCCGGCACCAGGCACGTCACCCTCGCCGACCCCGAGGGCAACGAGTTCTGCGTCCAGTGAGCGGCGCAGGGGCGGCGGACTTCGCCGCGTTCGAACGGCGCGGCTGGGCCGCCCGCAGCACCACCTACGGCGAGGGCTTCGGCGCGATGACCACCGGGGCCCACCCGGCCCTGCTCGACGCCGTCGGCGCGGGCCCCGGCACCCGGCTGCTGGAGGTCGGCTGCGGCACCGGCCGGCTCGCCGCGCTCGCCCTGCGGCGCGGCGCCGACGTGACCGCCACCGACGCCGTCCCCGAGATGGTCGAGGCCGCCGCGGCCGCGCTGCCCGGCGCCCGGGTCGAACGGGCGGCCCTGCCCGGACTCCCGTACCCGGACGGCCGGTTCGACGCGGCGGTCGGCGCCTTCGTGATCAACCACGTGCCCGACCCGCCCGCCGCCGCGGCCGACCTCCACCGGGTGCTCGCCCCCGGCGGCCGGCTCGCCCTCTCCTGCTGGGACACCCTTGCCGCCAACCGGGCACAGGGCCTGGTCTTCGACGCCGTCCGCGCAGTCGGCGGCCCGCCGCCCGCCGGACTCCCCGGCGCCGCCCCCTTCACCCGGTACGCCTCGCCCGACGGCCTCGCCGCCCTGCTCGCCGGCGCCGGCTTCACCGAGGTGTCGGTCGACCGCGTCCGCTGGACGCACCGGGTCGACCCGGCCGACTGGTGGCGGCACGTCCTCGGCGGCACCGTGATCACCGCCGCCCTGGTCGAGGGCCGCCCGCCCGAGGAGATCGACGCGATCCGCACCGAGTACCTCCGGCTGGCCGCCCCGTACGCCGCCAGGGGCCTGCCGGTCGCCGCACTGGTCGCCACCGGAACCCGCGGCTGAGCGGCCCCGGGCGGCGCGGGTCCTTCGTCCGGACCAGTGCCGCCCGGCCTGCTGTTGCGGGCGCCCGGGAGGCTGCGTTCACTGACGGTGTTCGGATCCGATCGACGACGGCGCCTGCCCGGCGGCCGGGGGAGGTGGCCAGATGCTCTCCGCACGCAGCCTGTTCCAGGAGATCCACGACAACGACGACTCGTTCCGGCTGTTCTGCAGCATCGCCGCCAAGGGCGAGGACCAGGGCGGCTGGGAGAACGGGCGGATCTCCAAGCTGGTCTCCGACCAGGTCCTCGCCCCCAAGATCGCCCGCCACGGCGCCGACGAGGACAAGCACGGCCGGATCTTCAACGCCCTGCTCCACAAGCGCGGCCTCGCACCGGTCGACGTCCCCGACGACACCGACTACACGATGATGCTGGAACGCCAGGGCATCGGCCTCGCCCACACCAGGCTCAAGCGCGACGAACCGCTCACCCAGCAGGACGTCATCACCTACCTCGCGCACAGCCGGGTCACCGAGCAGCGCGCCGCCGAGCAGATGCAGCTGCTGAAGAAGGTCTTCGGCGACCACCCGGTGGTCGGCCGCGCGGTACGGATGATCTCCAACGACGAGGACAACCACCTCGCCTTCTGCCACGAGGAGCTGCTGCGCCTCGCCGCCGAGGGCCACGGCCGGGCGATCCTGACCACCCTTCAGCGGACCGCGCACGCCGAGATCCGCACCTACCGCGACGTCAGCCTCGCCGTCATGGCGCACATGGGGGCGATCCTCCGCTGGCCGCGCGCCAAGTCGGCGGCGCTCGCGGCCGGCATCCACGGCGTCTACCTCTACGAACGCGCCCTCGGCTGGCGGCGGATGACCACCCTGGCGATGCCCGAGCGGCGCAACGCCCTCGGCGGCCCGGCCCCGCAGGAGTCCTTCGCCTGACCCGATCGGGCGAAGGACCGAACCGCCCGACGGCGGGGTGCCGCCTTCCGTGCCGTGCAGCCGGAGCCGCACCTCGCCGTCGACGCGCTCGCCGCCGACGTGGTCGTCGACCTCTCCGACGCGGTCCGCGGGCGGGAGTCCGGCCCTCAGGTGGCACGCCGACATGATGGGCAGGTCCCGGAAGAGGTACGCGTACGGCGACTGCACCGGGTCCCGGCCGAGCACCGCCTGCTCGCCGGCGGCCGGTTCGACGGTGCCGGTCGGGGACTCCGGCCGCAGCACCGGCCCCGGCCGCAGCAGTGCGTACGGCGTCAGGCAGGCGGCAGACCGGCTGCCGCCCGTCCGGCCGGGCGGCTCCGCAGTCGCACCGGTCGACAGCGCCGTACGGCACCCGCGCCCCCGTCCTTCGGCCCTGCAGCGGAGTCCGCCGGAACGGTGCCGCCCGGGGCGGTGCCCCGACCGGGCGTACCTCGTGGCCGGGTGGTGCAAGATCGGACAATCCGACCGGGGAGGATGGGGCGGTGAGCTCGCACATCTTCTCCCCGGGGCTGCAGCAGGCCCTGGACCTGGTCGGCATCTTCGTCTTCGCCCTGTCCGGCGGCCTGCTGGCCGTCCGCAAGAACATGGACATCTTCGGCATCTGCGTCCTCGCCGAGGCGACCGCCCTCGGCGGGGGCGTCATGCGCGACCTGGTCATCGGGGCCACACCGGTGGCGGCCTTCTCCGACCTCGGCTACTTCTCCACCCCGCTCGCCGCCGGGCTCGTCGTCTTCTTCCTGCACCCGCAGGTCGAACGGATCAACACCGCCGTGCAGACCCTGGACGCCGCCGGACTCGGTCTGTTCTGCGTCGCCGGCACCATCAAGGCCCACGACTACGGCCTCGGCTTCGTCCCGTCCGTCGCCCTGGGCATGCTCACCGCGGCCGGCGGCGGCGTCGTCCGCGACCTGCTCGCCCTCGAACCGCCCGCCCTGCTGCGCTGGGACCGCGAGATCTACGCCGTGCCCGCCCTGGTCGGCTCCACCGTCGTCGCGGCGCTCATCGCCGGCAACCGGCTCACCCCGCTGAACGCCGGTGCGGCCGCGCTCAGCGCCTTCGCCATCCGGATGCTCGCGCTCAGGTACGGCTGGCGCGCACCGCGTGCTTGGCACCGCAACGATTCTCGCACCAGCGAGGAGTAGGCGAACCGCCGTACGCCAGCGAGATCGCCTCCGCCGTGCAGAGCAGCTCCGGCAGCAGCCGGCTCAGTTCGGCGTCCGGTGCGAGGCGGGGCGGGGCGGAGATGGTGCACACCGCGATGGACCGGCCCTCGGCGCCCACGATCGGCGCCGCCAGGCAGTCCACCGAGTCCCGGTATCCGCCCTGTCCCGCCGCCCAGCCCTGCCGGCGCACCGCCGCCAGTTCCGCCCGCAGCCCGTCGGCCCGCAGCCCGCCGGCCGGGGGACCGGCCTTCCCGGGCCCGTCGTCCAGGCCGTCCAGAAGGGCCGTCAGCTGCTCCTCCGGCAGATCGGCCAGCAGCACCTTGCCGGCCGCGCTCGCCGCCGCCGGGACACGGGTGCCGATCCGGCCGGCCGCCTCCGGGGCGCCGCTCGGCTCCGCCGGGTACCGGCCCTCGACCCGGTCCAGGTACAGCACCGAGCCGTCCTCCAGCACCGCCAGCTGCACCGTGTGCCCGTACCGTTCGCACAGCGAGGCCAGGTACGGCGCGGCGACCTGCCGGATGTCGATGCACTCCAGGGCCTGCTGCGCCAGCCCGAACAGCCGCCCGCCCAGCCGGTAGCGGTGGTCCGGCTGGCGGTGCACGAAGCCGTGCTCCTGCAGGGTCCGCAGCAGCCGCAGCGCCGTCGACTTGTGCACGCCGATCCGGGCGGCCGCCTGTTCGAGCGAGGCGGGACCCTCTCCGAGCGAGGCGAGGATCGTCAGGGCCCGGTCCACCGTCTGCGACATCCGTCCACCCCTCAACGCACGGCAGTGAGGCAGGAGGCTAACGGCGCGTTGCACGGGCTGCAATGGCCAAATCGTGACCCCGGGGGACCTCCCGCCCGGCGCACCCGGTGACGGCCCCTACACTGGGAGCCGCCATGCCATACCTCGACCACGCGGCCACCACGCCGATGCTGCCCGAGGCGGTCGCCGCCATGACCGCCCACCTCGGCGTCGTCGGCAACGCCTCCTCGCTGCACGCGGCCGGCCGCCGCGCCCGCCGGGTCGTCGAGGAGTCCCGGGAGTCCCTCGCCGAGTCCCTCGGCGCCCGACCCAGCGAGATCGTCCTCACCGCCGGCGGCACCGAGTCGGACAACCTCGCCGTCAAGGGCCTCTACTGGGCCCGCCGCGACGCCGACCCGGCCCGTCGCCGCATCCTGTGCAGCCCCGTCGAGCACCACGCCGTCCTCGACGCCGTCCACTGGCTCTCCGAGCACGAGGGCGCCCAGGTCGACTACCTGCCCGTCGACGCGTACGGACGGGTCCACCCCGACGCGCTGCGCGAGGCCGTGCTCCGCAACCCCGCCGACGTCGCCCTGATCACCGTCATGTGGGCCAACAACGAGGTCGGCACCCTCCAGCCCGTCGTCGAACTCGCCTCCGTCGCGCGCGAGTTCGACATCCCCATGCACGCGGACGCGGTCCAGGCGCTCGGCCAGGTCCCGGTCTCCTTCGCCGACTCCGGACTCACCGCACTCACCGTCACCGGCCACAAGATCGGCGGCCCGTACGGCATCGGCGCCCTGCTGCTCGCCCGCAACGCCACCCCCGTCCCGCTGCTGCACGGCGGCGGCCAGGAACGCGACGTCCGCTCCGGCACCCTCGACGTGCCCGCCTCCGCGGGCTTCGCCGCCGCGGCCGCACTCGCCGTCGAACGGCGCAGCGACTTCGCCACCACGGTCGGCGCCCTCCGCGACGGACTCGTCGCCGCCGTCACCGCCGCCGTCCCCGACGCCGTCCTCAACGGCGACCCCGACCCGGCCGGACGGCTCCCCGCCAACGCCCACTTCTCCTTCCCCGGCTGCGAGGGCGACGCCCTGCTCATGCTGCTCGACGCCCAGGGCGTCGAATGCTCGACCGGCTCCGCCTGCTCGGCGGGCGTGCCGCAGCCCAGCCACGTGCTGCTCGCCATGGGGGCGGATCCGCTGCTCGCCCGCGCCAGCCTCCGCTTCTCCCTCGGCCACACCTCCGCCCCCGGGGACGTCGACGCCCTCACCGCCGCCATCACCCCGGCCGTCGAACGCGCCCGCAACGCGGGCCTCGCCACCGCCCGCCGCTGACGCGCTCCGCCGGGAAAGGCAACGCAGGGGCAGCGCGTCAGGGGCGCGTGGGGGCACCTCCCGGTCGAAGACCGGGGGAGAACTGCGCAATGCGGGGACAGGTGCACTGTGCGGATTCGGGGTCGGCCCTGATCAGCAGGATTCGCCACATCCGGGTTGCGCAGTTCCCCGCGCCCCTGAGTGTGGTCGGGTGGAGCACGTAGGCTTGGGGCCATCATGAGTGACTTCGCCGGTGCCCCGACCGCCCCCCGCCTCCGTGTGCTCGCCGCGATGTCCGGCGGTGTGGACTCCGCCGTCGCCGCGGCCCGTGCCGCCGAGGCCGGCCACGACGTGACCGGCGTGCATCTGGCGCTGTCGTCGAACCCGCAGTCGTTCCGGACGGGTGCCCGCGGCTGCTGCACCATCGAGGACTCCCGCGACGCCCGCAGGGCCGCCGACGTGATCGGCATCCCGTTCTACGTCTGGGACCTCGCCGAGCGCTTCCGCGAGGACGTCATCGACGACTTCGTCGCCGAGTACGCCGCGGGCCGCACCCCCAACCCCTGCCTGCGCTGCAACGAGAAGATCAAGTTCGCGGCGCTGCTCGACAAGGCGATCGCCCTCGGCTTCGACGCGGTGTGCACCGGCCACTACGCCCGGATCGTCGACCTCCCCGGTGGCGGCCGCGAGCTGCACCGCGCGGTGGACGGCGCGAAGGACCAGTCGTACGTCCTCGGCGTGCTGGACGCCGACCAGCTGGCGCACTCGCTGTTCCCGCTCGGAGACACCACCAAGGACGAGATCCGGCTGGAGGCCGAGCGCCGCGGTCTGGCCGTGGCGAAGAAGCCGGACAGCCACGACATCTGCTTCATCGCGGACGGTGACACCCAGGGCTTCCTGGCCCGGCACCTCGGCACCGCCACCGGCGACATCGTGGACACCGACGGCACCAAGCTGGGCGAGCACGAGGGCGCGTACGGCTTCACCATCGGCCAGCGCAAGGGCCTGCGGATCGGGCGTCCGGCCGCGGACGGCAAGCCCCGCTACGTGCTGGACATCTCGCCGGTGACCAACACCGTCACCGTCGGCCCGGCCGAGGGACTGGACGTGCTGGGGCTGACCGCGGTCAAGCCGCGCTGGTGCGGCGAGCCCGCCGCGGGGGAGGGCCGGTACACGGCGCAGCTGCGCGCGCACGGCGAGGAGGTGCCCGTCACCGCCGAGCTGGACGGCGAGGTGCTGCGCGTCCGGCTGGACACCCCGGCCCGGGGCATCGCCCCCGGCCAGGCGGTGGTGCTGTACGACGGCACCCGGGTGGTGGGCTCGGCGACGATCGCCACCACCGAGCGCCGCACCGTCGCCGTCTGAGCACCGTCGCCGTCCGGGCTGCGTCGCCGTACGGCGCTGACCGGCCGCGCCGCCGACCGCGCACCGAAATCGTTCGTCGGGCGGGATGCCGCCCGTGGTAGATCTGGGGTCCTGTGAACATCACCGTCTTCTGCTCCGCGTACTCGCTCGACGAGCGCTACACCGCACCGGCCGCCGAGTTCGCCCGGCTGCTCGGCGAGCGCGGCCACACCCTGGTCTGGGGCGGTTCGCACGCCGGCCTGATGGGCCTGCTGGCCGACGGCGTGAAGGAGGCCGGCGGCCGGCTCGTCGGCATCTCCGTGGAGCTGCTCGCGCACAAGGCCTACGAGGGCGCCGACGAGCTGGTCACCGCGCCCGACCTGGCCGACCGCAAGGCCCGGCTGCTGGAGCGCGCGGACGCGGTGGTCGTCCTGGTCGGCGGCCTCGGCACCCTGGACGAGGTCACCGAGGTGCTGGAGCTCAAGAAGCACGCCCTGCACGACAAACCGGTGGTGTTCCTGGACACCGAGGGCTTCTACGCGGGCCTGCGCACCCAGTTGGAGCGGATGGAGACCGAGGGCTTCCTGCCGCGTCCGCTGGCCGAGCTCGTCGTGTTCGCCACCACCCCGGCCGAGGCCTTCGCGGCCCTCGACCGCCTCTGACGACAGGACCACCCCATGGGAACCCACCTGATCACCGGCGCCGGCTCCGGCATCGGCGCGGTCGTCGCCGAGAGACTGCTCGCCCGCGGCGAGGACGTCCTGCTGCTGGCCCGGGACGCCCGGCGCGCCGCCGAACTGCGCGAGCGCTTCACCGGTGCCGCCACCCTGGTCGGCGACCTCGGCGACCCGGCGAAGCTGTCCTGGGCGTTCGGCCACCAGAGCCTGCCGGTCGAGCTGGATTCGCTGCTGCACATCGCCGGCGTGGTCGAACTCGGCCGGGTCGGCGACCTCCCGGTGAAGGCCTGGCAGGAGCAGCTGAACGTCAACGCGGTCGCCCCCGCGGAGATCACCCGGCTGCTGCTGCCCTCGCTGCGGCTGGCCCGCGGCCACGTGGTCTTCGTCAACTCCGGTGCGGGGCTGCGCGCCGACGCCGACTGGGCCGCCTACGCGGCCAGCAAGTTCGCCGTCCGGGCGCTCGCCGACGCCCTGCGTGCCGAGGAGCACGGCAACGGCGTCCGGGTCACCACCGTGTACCCGGGCCGCACCGCCACCCCGATGCAGGAGAAGGTCCACCGCCAGGAGGGCCGCGCGTACGACCCGGCGCAGTGGATCGCCCCCGAGTCCGTGGCCACCGCGATCCTCACCGCGCTCGACCTCCCGCGCGACGCCGAACTCACCGAGATCACCGTCCGTCCGGGCCGGTAGCGGACCTCCCGGAAATCCCTTTGTCCTCCTGCCCGCCGCTAACCTCCCGCGGTGATCTTCGGGCGAACGGGCAGGGGAGAAGGCGGAATGCCGGGACGGGCAGTCGGATCGCGCGGGGTGCGCGGAGGTTCGGTCGTGGCGGCCGGCGTGTTGGCCGCGGCAACGGTCGCAGGACAGGCGCACGCAGCTCCTGCACCGAGGCTGGTACTGACGTCCGTGGCCTTCGCGCAGAGCACCGTCGACGCGACCTCGGGCGAGGCGACCGCGACGCTCGAATGGACGCTCACCGACGGCAACGCCGCGGCGACCGACGTCACGGGTGACGTCGTCGTCCAGCAGGTCGGGGCGGACGGCCGGGGCATCGGTCCGGAGCACCACGTGACCTTCCGACACCAGCCCGACAGCTGGTTCAAGGCCAATGCGGTGTCCGGCACGCCGCAGTCCGCCGTCTACCGGTACGACTTCCCGGTGCCCCGCTACGCCGCCACGCCGACCGCGACCTGGGCCGTCGTCAAGGTCACCGCCAAGGACGACCAGGGCACTGCGCTCACGGTGGGCCGCTCCCGGCTCAACGGCCCGCACACCTCGGTCACGGCCACGGAGCTGGTGGACGGCACCGGACCCGGCTACGAGTCCTTCTACCTGAAGTCGCAGTCCCGCTTCCGGTACCTGGACGGGAACCCGGTCGCCTACCAGTACTCCTTCACCGCTCTGGACGAGGAGTCCGGGTTCCACCGGGCGAGGCTGACGGTCGGAGGTCCCGGCGGTGCCGCCGTCACCGGTGACGTCGAGACCAACACGCTGAGCTGGGATTTGATCGAGTGCGGCCCGGACGGCTTCGAGACGAGCCCCGGCGCGGTCTACTGCAATCTGCCGGTCACCTTCCCGGCGGACACCCCCGAAGGCACCTGGACACCCAGCCGGCTCCGGCTGGCGGACAACGCGGGTAACACCGCCGTCGCCAAGGACCTCCCGGCCGCAGCGGCACTGCACCTCACCCGGAACAGCGTGCTGAGCGCCTCCGGCTTCAGCATCCCTGCGACCTTCGACACCTCGGCGGGCGGCGTGAGCGTGCCGCTCACGCTGAAGCCCGAAGGCGTGCAGGGCGGCATCGCGTCGGTCACCGTGGAGACCGCAGACCCCTACGCCTGCTCCGCCACCACGGTCGACGCGCCCGCGGTGGCGTCGGACGGCACCGTCACCGTGCCCGTATGGGCGCCCGGCCTCAACGACCACTGCACGGTCACCGGGATCGCGCTGCTGGACGGCGCCGGCCATGCGGCGGCCTACGGCAGTGCCTTCGGCGGCCCCGCTCTCGCCCTCGAGTCCCACCGGGTGACGGCTCCGGCTCCGTAGCCGTCGGCGGCCTCGGCGGCGTGCGGCCGCCCGTTCTGGCTAGGCTCGGGCGGTGTGACCACTGAATTCCCCTTCCCCGAGCTGTACGGCGCCGCCACCGGCGTCGGGTCGCTGCCCGGTACGGACGCCCGTGAGGCGGCCCGGACGGCGGTCGGCGCGCTGGAGCACCTGCCCCACCTGCCGGAGCTGCCGGCCCGCGGCCCCGGCGCCGACATGATCGGCCGCGGGGCCGGTCTGCTGGTCGAACTGTTCGCCCAGGTGGAGCCGAGCGGCTGGCGGTTCGCCGACCGGCCCGGCCGCGACACCCGGCGCGCCCACTCCTGGCTCGGCGAGGACCTCGACGCCCTGGAGGAGTTCACCCAGGGCCACGAGGGCCCGCTCAAACTGCAGGCCGTCGGCCCGTGGACGCTCGCCGCCTCGGTGGAGCTCAAGCACGGCGAGAAGGCCCTCGCCGACCCCGGCGCCTGCCGGGACGTCGCCGAGTCGCTCACCGAGGGCCTGCGCCGCCACCTCGCCGACGTCCGCCGCCGGGTGCCGGGCGCGCAGCCCGTCCTGCAGCTGGACGAGCCCTCGCTGCCCGCCGTGCTGGCCGGCGCCGTGAAGACCGCCAGCGGCTTCCAGCGGCTGCGCGCCGTCGACCGGCAGGTCGCCGAGGAGGCGCTGCGCTCGGTGATCCGCGCCCTGGACGTCCCCGTGGTGGTGCACAGCTGCGCCCCCGGCGTGCCGATCCCGCTGCTGCGCCGGGCCGGGGTGGCCGGAGTGTCGCTGGACTTCTCGTTGCTGACGGAGCGTGAGGACGACGACCTCGGCGAGGCCGTCGAGGCGGGCACGGTGATCCTCGCCGGTGTCGTGCCCTCCACCGACACGGCGGTGTCGGACCCGGCCGGTAGTGTCCAGGGTGTCAGGACGCTGTGGAAGAGGCTCGGGTTCGGCCCTGAGCTGCTGGCCCGCCGCGTGGTGGTGACACCGACCTGCGGGCTGGCGGGGGCGTCCCCCGCGTACGCGCGCCGGGCGCTGACGCACAGCGCCAGGGCCGCGCAGAGCCTGGCGGACAACCCGGAGTGAGACGGTAGGAGGCGCACGGTGGCGGCGGTCGAGGGCTGGGAGGACGTTCCCGCGGAGGTCCGCAGGCGGCACGCCGAGCTGGCGGCCGAGGTGGAGGACCACCGCGTCCGCTACTACGAGCAGGACGCGCCGGTCGTCAGCGACGCCGAGTTCGACCTGCTGATGCGGGAGTTGCAGGCGATCGAGGCCGAGCACCCGGTGCTCTGCACGCCCGAGTCGCCCACCCAGAAGGTGGGCGGCGCCGTCGCCGAGGGCTTCGCCTCGGTGGAGCACCGGGAGCGCCTGCTCAGCCTCGACAACGCGATGGACGACGAGGAGCTCGCCGCCTGGGCCGAGCGCGTCGCCCGCGAGCTCGACGGCCTCGACTACCACTACCTGTGTGAGCTCAAGGTGGACGGCCTCGCCGTCAACCTCACCTACGAGCGCGGCGAGCTGGTGCTGGCCGCGACCCGCGGCGACGGCCGGGTCGGCGAGGACATCACCGCCAACGTGCGCACCATCAAGGAGATCCCGCACCGGCTGCAGGGCGACAACGTCCCCGAGCTGGTCGAGATCCGCGGCGAGGTGTACTTCCCGACGGAGGCCTTCGAGGCGCTGAACGCCTCCTTCGCCGCCGAGAACGAGCGCCGCCGCCTGGAGAACGAGGAGCGGGCCAAGGAGGGCAGACGGCCGCGGGCGATGGTCCGGCTGTTCATGAACCCGCGCAACGCCGCGGCCGGCTCGCTGCGCATGAAGGACCCGCTGGTCACCGCCTCCCGCCCGCTGCACATGGTGGTGCACGGCATCGGCACCCGGGTCGGCTTCGACATCGACTGCCAGTCGCACGCCTACGACCTGCTGCGCGAGTGGGGCCTGCCGACCGCCCGCCACAACCGGGTGGTCGGCACCCTCGACGAGGTGCGGGCCTTCATCAAGCAGTACGGCGAGCAGCGGCACTCCGTCGAGCACGAGATCGACGGCGTGGTGGTCAAGGTCGACGAGATCCCGCTGCAGGGCCGGCTCGGCGCGACCTCCAAGTCCCCGCGCTGGGCGATCGCCTGGAAGTACCCGCCGGAGGAGGTCACCGCCAAGCTCACCAGCATCAAGATCGGCATCGGCCGCACCGGCCGGGCCACCCCGTACGCGGTCATGGCCGAGCCGGTGAAGGTGGCCGGCTCGATGGTCCAGTACGCGACCCTGCACAACCAGCAGGTCGTCAAGGCCAAGGGCGTCCTGCTGGGCGACACCGTGGTGCTGCGCAAGGCCGGCGACGTGATCCCGGAGATCCTCGGCCCGGTCGAGGACCTGCGGGACGGCACCGAGCGGGAGTTCGTGATGCCGACGCACTGCCACGAGTGCGGCACCGAGCTGCGCCCGATGTCCGAGGGCGACATCGACCTGCGCTGCCCCAACGCCCGGTACTGCCCGGCCCAGGTGCGCGAGCGCCTGGCGTACCTCGGCG
This sequence comes from Kitasatospora sp. NPDC085895, assembly GCF_040702125.1. Taxonomy (NCBI): domain Bacteria; kingdom Bacillati; phylum Actinomycetota; class Actinomycetes; order Kitasatosporales; family Streptomycetaceae; genus Kitasatospora; species Kitasatospora sp. NPDC085895. The sequence goes on from NZ_JBFBJY010000027.1 coordinate 58,278, forward strand.
GCCGCGAGTCGCTGGACGTCGAGGGCCTCGGCTACGTCGCCGCCACCGCGCTGACCCAGCCTCTGGAGCCCGCGGAGCCGCCTGTCAAGAACGAGGGGGACATCTTCGGCCTCACCGAGGAGCAGCTGCTGCCGATCAAGGTGCTGGTGCGCGACCCCAAGACCGGCATGCCCAGGCCGGACGACCGCACCGGCGAGGAGAAGGTGGTGACCTTCTTCGCCACCACCAAGGGCGAGCCGAAGAAGTCGCTGAGCGTGCTGATCGACAACCTCGCCGCGGCCAAGGACCGCCCGCTCTGGCGGTACCTGAACGGCCTGTCGATCCGGCACGTCGGCCCGGTCGCCGCGCAGGCGCTGGCCCGCGAGTTCCGAGACCTGGACCGGATCTTCGCCGCCACCGAGGAGGAGCTGGCCGCCGCCGAGGGCGTCGGCCCGATCATCGCCCGGGCGGTCAAGGAGTGGTACGCCGAGGAGTGGCACCGGGAGATCGTGGAGAAGTGGCGGGCCGCCGGCGTGCGGTTCACCGAGGCCGGCGCCGAGGACGAGGGCGAGCGGCCGCTGGAGGGCCTGACCGTGGTCGTCACCGGCACCCTGTCCGGCCACACCCGGGACGGCGCCAAGGAGGCGCTGACCTCGCGCGGGGCCAAGGTGACCGGCTCGGTCTCCAAGAAGACGCACTTCGTGGTGGTCGGCGACAACCCCGGCTCCAAGTACGACAAGGCCGTGCAGCTGGGCGTGCCCGTCCTGGACGACGCCGGGTTCGCGGTGCTGCTGGAGCAGGGCGCCGACGCGGCCCGGGCCCACCTGGGCCTGGACACCGGGGAGCAGCCCGCGGAGGGTCCGGCCGAGAAGACCGCGGAGGGCCCGGTCGAGGGGTCCGCGGAGCGGTCCGCCGAGGGCTGACCGGCCCGATCCTGTTATCGTCCTGACACCGCGTCATGGGGTGTGCCGGCCGGAAACCGGGCATTGTGTCACTGTCCGGCATCGGTCTGCCGGTGGCGCGCCCGGGGTTGTCCGAAAGTCCGCCCTGTCGGCGGACTCCGGCTTACCCTTGGCGCAACAGAGTGTCAGCAGGGGTGAATGGCGGCGGCTCCGGTCGCCGCTCGTGGGGCACCCCTGTACCTGACGTCCACCGGCACCGCACGGTGCCTCACCGTAAGGCGGCCTGACGGGGCGGGCCCGACGGAGGACAGGGCATATGGATCGTACGACCGGCGGCGCGCCCACACGCCCGCCGCAGGGGATGGCAGGGGCGGTCCTGCTGCTCGGCGTGCTGTTGGCCGGGGCCGCGCCGCTCATCCCGCTGGCCGTGCTGGTCTACCGGTACGAACCGGAGCTGCTGCCGCTGTTCGCCGTCCCGCTGGCGGTGCTGGTCGCCGCCTGGCGGATCGCCCGCGACCGGGCCCGGGACCAGCTCACCGACCCGCTGACCGACCTGCCGAACCGTCAGGCCCTGCTCCTCGCCGCCCAGGACGCCATCGCCCGGCACGACGACGAGGAGGACTACAGCGTCGGCATCGTGCTGCTCGACCTGGACAGGTTCCGGTCGCTCAACGACGCCCTCGGCCACACCGCCGGCGACCGGCTGCTGGTGCACATCGCCCGCAGGCTGCACCGGGCGCTGCGGACCGGCCATTCCCGGCCGTCCGCCGACCCCGCCCGCACCACCCCCGACGAGGTGGCCGCGGCCCTGCCCTCCCCGCTGCACCGCGGCGGCCGGCCGGTGGTCGCCCGGATGGGCGGCGACGAGTTCGCCGTCCTGCTGCCGGGCGTCGGCCGCCCGGAGACCCTGGAGCGGATCGCCAAGGCGCTGATCGCCGAACTGGCCGCCCCGATCCGGCTGGACGGCCTGCTGCTCGTCCTGGAGGCCAGCGCAGGCGTCTGCGTCTACCCGGCGCACGCCCGGGACGCCGAATCGCTTCTGCGCCGGGCCGACGTCGCCATGGGCCACGCCCAGCGCGGCCGCAGCGGCGTCGAGGTCTACCACGAGGCCCAGGACACCGACACCCCGTACCGGATCGGCCTGCTCGGCGACCTGCGGCGCGCCCTGGAGACCGGCGAGGTGCAGCTGCACTACCAGCCGAAGGTCGCCTTCGACGGCCGGGTGGTCGGCCTGGAGGCGCTGCTGCGCTGGGAGCGGCCCGGCCAGGGCCGCGTCCCCCCGGACGAGTTCATCGGCCTCGCCGAGTCCAGCGGCCTGATGCCGCGGCTCACCGACTACGTGCTGGAGGCGGCGGTCGGCCAGCTCGCCGCCTGGCGCGACCAGGGGCTGCAGGTGCCCGTCGCGGTCAACGTCTCACCGCGGGACGTCCTCAACCCCGGCTTCGCCACCCGGGTCGCCGGCCACCTCACCCGGCACCGGGTGCCCGCCCACGCCCTCCAGCTGGAGATCACCGAGCGCCTGCTGCTCGACGACTCCCGGCGCGCCGCCGACACCCTGGCCGAGCTGCGCCGCTACGGCGTCGGCATGTCCCTGGACGACTTCGGCACCGGGCACTCCTCGATGGCCCGGCTGCGCAGCCTGCCGGTCGGCGAGCTGAAGATCGACCGCTCCTTCGTCTCCCGGATGGTCGCCGACGACCACGACGCCGCGGTGGTGCGCTGCTCGGTCGAGCTCGCCCACTCGCTCGGGTTGACCGTGGTCGCCGAGGGCGTCGAGGACGACGAGACCTGGGAGCGGCTGCACGGCATGGGCGTCGACGCCGTGCAGGGCTGGCTGGTCTCCGCCGCGCTGCCCGCCGACCAGGCGACCGCCTGGCTGATGGTCCGGCAGACCGGTACCGCCCGGGTCGAGCGGCTCGCCCCGCAGCAGCCGCTGGCCCCGCCCGTCCCGCAGCCGCGCTCGCTGCCGACCGTCCAGGCGCAGGCGGAGCTGCCGGCGCCGAGCGCCCCGCTGCCCGCCCCGACGACCCAGCAGTAGCGGCCGCCCGCGCGCCGCGGGCGGCCCGGGGGGTGTGCGCAGGACGTCCGGGGGCAGACGCGTGCCCGGAACGGCCGCCGGGCGCAGCGGCGCCGTGCCGCGGTCCCTTCGCACGCAGCCCTTGTTGCGGATGCGGTGGTTCCGGTTGAGTGTGACCCTCTGAGCACACACCGGACCGTCGAAGGAGACAGCCGTGAGCGAGCAGCGGACGGCGCGGACGCCCGCCGTCCTGGCCGGCCTCGTCCTGCTGGCCGGTGCCGCCGGTTGCGCCGGCACCGGTGCGGGCGGGGGGCCGGGTGCGGCCCCGGGCAGCTCGGGCAGCGGCACCGCGGCGCGCTCCTCGGCTGCGGCCTCGCCCGCCTCCGCCCAGCCGGAGAACGGCGTCGCCGCCCTCGCGGGGGCCGAGATCGTGCAGCGCTCGGTGGCCGCGCTCAAGGAGGCCGGCTCGGTCCGGATCGCCGGCCGCGGCAGCAGCCAGGGGCAGACCGTCACCTTCGACCTGTCCGCCGACACCGCCGGCAACTGCGCGGGCACCATGGGCCTCAGCGGCCAGGGCACCTTCCGCCTGGTCAAGCTCGGCACCCAGCTGTGGGTCAAGCCCGACGAGGTGTTCTGGCGCACCCACGGCGGCGCCGCCACCGAGGACCTGGTCGGCGACAAGTACCTGAAGACCACCACCGACAACACCGACTTCTCCGAGATCGGCACCGTCTGCGACCTCGACGCCCTCGGCAGCGCCCTGGTCGAGCAGGCCCCCGGGGGACTCGCGGTCGGAAAGCCCGTCACCGTCGACGGCACCCCGGCCGTCCCCGTCACCGGCACCGCCGACGGGGCGACCAGCACCCTCACGGTGGCCACCCGCGGCCGCCCGTACCCGTTGCGGATGGAGCGCACCGGCGGCGAGGAGACCGGCCGGGTCGAGCTCAAGGAGTTCGGCACGCCGGTGCCGACCGAGACCCCCGCCCCCTCCGACACCATCGACCTCGACCGGCTGAACGGCGACGGCGACGCACCCACCGACCCCTCCACGATGTCGCTCTGAGTACTCGCCCACGACTCGGGGCGGGCGGTCGGGGACGCCTCCCGGTGGTGCGCCCGGGCCCGTGCGGCGCCGGGGGAGGCGGCGCGCGCCATAGGATGTGTCCTTAGACCAAGAGGACGGGCAAGCACCCGGTCTCACCCGAACCCGAACCTGAGGATCGCTGCATGCCTGGCATCACGCGCGAGGAGGTCGCCCACCTCGCTCGGCTGTCGCGTCTCGAATTGCAGGCCGAAGAGCTGGACCACTTCGCCGAGCAGCTCGACGTGATCATCGGCGCGGTCGCCCGCGTTTCCGAGGTCGCCGGACAGGACGTCCCGCCGACCTCCCACCCGCTGCCGCTGACGAACGTCATGCGCGCGGACGAGGTGCGGCCGTCGCTCACCCCGGAGCAGGCGCTGTCCGGCGCTCCGGCCGGCGAGGAGCAGCGTTTCCGTGTGCCCCAGATCCTCGGGGAGGACTGACCGATGACCGAGCTGATCAAGTACACGGCCGCGCAGACCGCCGCCGCCGTCTCCGCCGGCGAGGTCTCGGCCGTCGAGGTCGCGCAGGCCCACCTGGACCGGATCGAGGCCGTCGACAAGAAGGTCAACGCCTTCCTGCACGTCGACACCGAGGGCGCGCTGAAGGCCGCCCGCGCGGTGGACGACCGGCGCGCCCGCGGCGAGGAGCTCGGCCCGCTGGCCGGCGTCCCGCTCGCGCTCAAGGACGTCTTCACCACCCAGGGCGTCCCGACCACCTGCGGCTCGAAGATCCTCGAAGGCTGGATCCCGCCGTACGACGCCACGCTGACGACCCGTCTGAAGGACGCCGGCGTGGTCATCCTCGGCAAGACCAACATGGACGAGTTCGCGATGGGCTCGTCCACCGAGAACTCGGCCTACGGCCCGACCGGCAACCCGTGGGACCTCTCCCGGATCCCCGGCGGCTCCGGCGGCGGCTCCGCGGCCGCGCTGGCCGCCTACGAGGCACCGCTGGCCATCGGCACCGACACCGGCGGTTCGATCCGCCAGCCCGGCGCCGTCACCGGCACCGTCGGCGTCAAGCCGACCTACGGCTCGGTGTCCCGCTTCGGCCTGGTCGCCTTCTCCTCCTCGCTCGACCAGGGCGGCCCGTGCGCCCGCACCGTGCTGGACGCGGCGCTGCTGCACGAGGCCATCGCCGGCCACGACCCGCTGGACTCCACCTCCATCGACGCGCCCGTCCCGGCCGTGGTCGAGGCGGCGCGGATGCGCGACGTCCGCGGCATGCGGATCGGCGTCGTCAAGGAGTTCGCCGGCGAGGGCTACCAGGCCGGCGTGATGCAGCGCTTCGAGGAGTCGGTCGAGCTGCTCCGCGAGCTCGGTGCCGAGGTCGTCGAGGTGTCCTGCCCGTCGTTCACCCTGGCGCTGCCCGCGTACTACCTGATCGCGCCGAGCGAGGCCTCCTCCAACCTGGCCCGCTTCGACGCCATGCGCTACGGCCTGCGGGTCGGCGACGACGGCAGCCGCAGCGCCGAGGAGGTCACCGCCCTCACCCGCGAGGCCGGCTTCGGCCCCGAGGTCAAGCGCCGCATCATGCTCGGCACCTACGCCCTCTCCTCGGGCTACTACGACGCCTACTACGGCTCGGCGCAGAAGGTCCGCACGCTGATCTCGCGGGACTTCGACGCCGCCTTCGCCGGGGTCGACGTGCTGGTCTCCCCGACCACCCCGACCACCGCCTTCCCGATCGGCGAGCGCGCCGACGACCCGATGGCGATGTACCTGGCGGACCTGTGCACCATCCCGTCGAACCTGGCGGGCAACGCGGCCATGTCGCTGCCCTGCGGCCTGGCCCCGGAGGACAATCTCCCGGTCGGCCTGCAGATCATCGCCCCCGCGATGGCGGACGACCGCCTGTACCGCGTGGGCGGCGCCGTCGAGGCCGCACTCAACGAGAAGTGGGGACACCCCCTGCTGGAGGAGGCACCGGCACTGTGAGCAGGATCGAGAAGGCCAAGGGCTTCAAGCACAGCAAGCCCGGCCTGTGGCTGTCCATCGGCACCAGCGCGTTCGGGGCGGTCACCATCGCCAAGGACGTCAAGAAGGCCCGGGCCGAGAACGACACGCTCAAGCTGATCAACGCCCTGGTCGGCGCCGCCGCCCTGATCACCGGCACCGCGCTCCTCGTCCGCGAGCTCCGCCAGCTCGGCGACGACGACGTGCTGCTCGGCTGACGGACCTCGAAGAAGAAGTGAAGGAAACGCTGTGAGCGTCATCAGTCTGGTCTCGTACGAGGACGCGCTGGCCTCGTACGACCCGGTGATGGGCCTTGAGGTCCACGTCGAGCTGGGTACCAGGACCAAGATGTTCTGCGGGTGCTCGACCGAGCTCGGTGCCGAGCCGAACACCCAGACCTGCCCCACCTGCCTCGGTCTGCCCGGCTCGCTGCCGGTCGTCAACCGGATCGGCGTGGAGTCGGCGATCCGCATCGGCCTCGCCCTCAACTGCGAGATCGCCGAGTGGTGCCGGTTCGCCCGGAAGAACTACTTCTACCCGGACATGCCGAAGAACTTCCAGACCTCCCAGTACGACGAGCCGATCGCCTTCAACGGCTACCTCGACGTGCAGCTGGAGGACGGCGAGGTCTTCCGCGTGGAGATCGAGCGCGCCCACATGGAGGAGGACACCGGCAAGTCGACCCACGTCGGCGGTGCCACCGGCCGCATCCACGGCGCCGAGTACTCGCTGCTCGACTACAACCGGGCCGGCATCCCGCTGATCGAGATCGTCACCAAGCCGATCGTCGGCGCCGGCGAGCGTGCCCCCGAGGTCGCCAAGGCGTACGTCACCGAGCTGCGCGAGCTCATCCGCACCCTCGGCGTCTCCGAGGCCCGGATGGACAAGGGCCAGATGCGCTGCGACGTCAACCTGTCGCTGCGCCCGATCGGCCAGGAGAAGTTCGGCACCCGCAGCGAGACCAAGAACGTCAACTCGCTGCGCAGCGTCGAGCGGGCCGCCCGGTTCGAGATCCAGCGGCACGCCACCGTCCTGCAGGACGGCGGCACCATCGTCCAGGAGACCCGCCACTTCCACGAGGAGAACGGCAGCACCACCTCGGGCCGGATCAAGGAGGAGGCGGAGGACTACCGCTACTTCCCCGAGCCCGACCTGGTGCCGATCGCGCCCTCCCGGGAGTGGGTCGAGGAGCTGCGGGCCGCGCTGCCCGAGCTGCCGCGGGTCCGCCGGGCCCGGCTGCAGGCCGAGTGGGGCCTGTCCGACAAGGACATGCAGGCGGTGCTGAACGCCGGCGCCGTCGAGCCGATCCTGGAGACCGTGGCCGCCGGCGCCCCCGCCGACCAGGCCCGCAAGTGGTGGCTGGGCGAGCTCGCCCGGCGCGCCAACGAGACCGGCACCGAGCTCACCGACCAGCCGATCACCCCGGCCCAGGTGGCCCGGGTCTGCGCGCTCGTCGCCGAGGGCAAGCTCAACGACAAGCTGGCCCGCCAGGTCATCGAGGGCGTGCTGGCCGGCGAGGGCGAGCCGGACGAGGTCGTCGCCGAGCGCGGCCTCGCCGTGGTCTCCGACGACTCCGCGCTCGGCGCCGCCGTCGACCAGGCGATCGCCGACAACCCGGACGTCGCCGCGAAGATCCGCGACGGCAAGGTGCAGGCCGTCGGCGCCCTGGTCGGCGCCGTCATGAAGGCCACCCGCGGCCAGGCCGACGCCGCCCGCGTCAAGGACCTCATCCTGGAGCGCCTCGGCGCCTGAGGACCTGCCCGGCCCGCTCTGAGGTACCCCTAGGTACCCCGGAACGGCCCCAGGCCCGTGCCCGCCCCCACTAAGGGGCCGGCACGGGCCTGCTCCGTTCCCGGGGCCCGGCGTCTGAGCCCGGCACCCCCGGAAGATCCGGCAGCCTCCCGATGTGCCCGGCCCCCCTCGGAGAGGAGTCTCGGTACCAGGACGACAGAACCGGGACAGGACGGGGTGAACCGCCGTGATGGAGTACGAGCTCTTCCTGCAGCGCCAGCGGGAACTCGAGCACCGGGCCGGGATCGAGCGGCTGGCACGCGAGGCCGCACGGGCCGGCGGACCGCGGGCCGGCGGACTGCGCCGGTTCGCCCGGAGCCTGCGGCACGCCGCCCCCGTGGCCGCGCCGCTGCGCACCGCCGGACCGGCCGGATGCTGATGTCGGGCGGCCCCGGGGACCGCGCGGGGGAGGACGCCCACGGCGCCCTCCCCGTCGGCCGTCCACTCCCTGGGACCGCATCTCAGTTCGTGTCCGAATCCTGTGCCATGCTCGCCAGCATGGAGCAGATTGCGGTCAGCCCCGTCTTCGTCGGCCGCGGCCGCGAGACCGAGCTCCTCGCCACCGCGCTGGCCCGGGCCGCAGCGGGCGAGCCCCAGGCCGTCCTCGTCGGCGGCGAGGCCGGCATCGGCAAGACCCGCCTGGTGGAGGAGTTCCTGTACGGCGTCGGCGCACCGTCCGCCGTCGCCGCGGTCGGCGGCTGCCTGGAGGTCGGTGCCGAGGGCCTGCCCTACGGCCCGCTGGCCACTGCGCTGCGCCGGCTGCACAGCGAACTCGGCCCCGCCTTCGAACAGGCCGCGGCCGGCATGGAGGGCCACCTCGCCCGGCTGCTGCCGGAGTTCGGCGAGGCGGACGCCGGCTCCAACGACGAGTTCGGCCGCGCCCGGCTCTTCGACCACACCGCCCGGCTGATCGAGCGGCTCGCCGAGGACCGCACGCTCGTCCTGGTCGTCGAGGACCTGCACTGGTCCGACCGCTCCACCCGCGACCTGCTCGCCTACCTGATCCGCACCCTGCACCGCGCCCGGGTGCTCGTCCTCGCCACCTACCGCAGCGACGACCTGCACCGCCGCCACCCGCTCCGCCCGTACCTGGCCGAACTGGAACGGCTGCGCACCGCCCAGCGGCTGGAACTGGACCGCTTCGGACCGGCGGAGACCGCCGCCCAGCTGGCCGGCATCCTCGGCGTCGCCTCGCCCGACCGGGTCCTGGTGGACCGCATCCACCGCCGTGCCGAGGGCAACCCGTTCTTCGTCGAGCAGCTCGCCTCCGCCGCCCGCGAGGGCTGCACCGCCGGCATCCCGGACAGCCTCCGCGACATCCTGCTCGTCCGGGTGGAGACCCTGCCCGACCACACCCAGCAGATCCTGCGGATCGCCGCCGAGGGCGGCACCCGGGTCGAGCACGACCTGCTGGCCGCCGTCCTCGACGACCCCGAGGAGGTGCTGATCGAGGCGCTGCGCACCGCCGTCGGCGCCGGCGTGCTGCGCCCCGACACCGACGGCGACGGCTACTGCTTCCGGCACGCCCTCGTCCGCGAGGCCGTCTCCGACGACCTGCTGCCCGGCGAACGGCACCGCATCAACCGCCGCTTCGCCGCCGTCCTGGAGGCCGACCCCGGGCTCGTCCGCGGCGAGGCCTGCGCGGCCAGGCTGGCCAACTACTGGTACCACGCGCACGAGGCGGACCGGGCGCTGCCCACCGCCCTGGAGGCCGCCCTGCAGGCCCGCCGCCGCAACGCCTTCGCCGAGCAGCTGCGCATGCTGGAACGCGTCCTGGAGCTGTGGGACGAGGTGCCGGACGGCGTCCGCAGCACCCCCGTCCGCCCCTACGACCGGGCCGAGACCTACCCCTCCTGCGGCTGCACCGGCGAGGCGCACGAGCCCGGCTGCGCCGGGCTGCACCTGGTCGACGTGCTGGCGGAGGCCGTCGTCGCGGCCCGCCGCAGCGGCGACTGGGACCGCGCGATCGCCCTGGTGCGGCGCGCCCTGGACCTGCTCGACGAGGACACCGACCCGGCCCGCGCGGCGTGGTTCCGGGTGCAGCTCGCCAAGACCTGCGGGCACCTGGAGCGCCCCGACGGCGGCGAGATCCAGTACGCCTACCGGCTGGTGTCCGGACTCGGCCCGTCCGCCGTCCAGGCCGAGGTGCTGGCGATGGAGGCCGCCCAGGGCATGCTGGGCCACCCCGACCGCTCCCACATGGCCGTCGCCGAACAGGCCGCCGGGATCGCCCGCGAGGTCGGCGCCGACGCCGTCGAACAGCACGCCCGGATCACCCTGGCCGGCCTCTACGGCGAGTTCGGCGAGCCGGAACGCGCCATCGCCCTGCTCACCGACGCCATCGGCCGGGCCCGCGAACTCGGCGCCGCCGACGTGCTCTGCCGCGGCCTCAACAACCTGTCCTGCCTGATGCAGGGCCTCGGCCGCTCCGCGGAGGCCCTGGACCGCTCCCGCGAGGGCCTCCAGGTCGCCGGCCGCACCGGCCTGCTCGGCACCGCCGGCGGCTGCCTCACCGGCAACCTGGTGGAGGCGCTCACCGCCCTCGGCCGCTGCGCCGAGGCCGCCGCGACCCTCGACGCCTGGGAGTACGGGCCGCCGCTCGACCCGTACCACGAGTTCCTCGACCGGCTCCGCGGCGAGCTCAGCTTCCTGGCGGGCGACCTGGACTCCGCCGCGGAGCTCAACCGGCGGGCCCGCGCGGCGGACCTCGCCCGCCAGCCGCAGAACGTCCTGCCCTCCGCGATGCTCGCGGTGCGGATCCACGCCCGGCAGGGCAGGCCGCTCGCCGCCCGGTCGGAACTGCTCGCCGCGCTCGACATCGAGCTCACCGCCGGCCACGAGGCGCTGATGCTGCCGCTGCTCGTGCACGGCGCCAGCGCGGAGGCCGACTCGCACGGCCTGCCGGCCGCCGACCTCGGCCGCCCGGTGGTGCTGCGGCGGATCGCCGAGGCCGCCGCCCGGCTCGAACCGCAGGTTCCGCTGCACCGGGCCTGGGTGCGCCTGCTGGACGGTGAACTCGCCCGCGCCGAGGGCCGCGACGCCCGCCGGCACTGGGCCGAGGCGATCGGGCTGCTGCGCCCGGTGGGCCTGCCGGGCCCGCTGGCGCTGGCCCTGCTGCGGGCCGCCGAGAGCGCGGCCGCGGCGGGCCGCCGGGACGAGGCGCGCGCCCTGCTGGAGGAGGCCGCCGACACCGCCCGGGCGAGCGGCGACCGGTACCTGGAGTCGGAGGTCGCCCACCTGGCCGGACGCGCCCGCCTGACCGCCGAGCGGGCCGAGGCCCGCGACGGCGCGCGGACCGCCGCCGACGACGGGCCGGAACTCGGCCTCACCCGGCGCGAGCGGGACGTGCTGCGGCTGCTCACCCTCGGCCGCACCAACCGGCAGATCGCCGAGGAGCTGTACATCTCGCCGAAGACGGCCAGCGTGCACGTCTCCAACATCCTCGCCAAGCTCGGCGTGAGCGGCCGCGGCGAGGCGGCGGCGGTCGCCCACCGGCTGCGGCTCTTCGAGGCGGAGACGGCCGTGTAGGTCCGGGAGGAGAGGACCGGGGCCGGTCGGCGCGGCCTGACGGAGGATCGGCCGAACGGGGGGCGCGAGGGGCGCGTGTGAGCGCGCGCCCCTCGACCGTGCGCCGCCGACACCCACCGGAAGGACTGGACCAGCGTCGCCGCCGGGCGTCCGCTCATTACTCTAAGTTGAATGCACGTGCCGTTGAGTGACGGCAGTGGTGTAGTGTCCCGAGCGGGAACACCGGTACGGCAGAGCGGAACGGGCCCCCCGCGACATGATGTTGACGTGGCGTCAGATCGCGCGGCCGCGCCGCCGCACAGCCGTGGTCCGGGCACGGACGAGCCCCGGGCCGGAGGGGGAGATGTCGAGTGAACTCCACCGATGCGGTGCTGCCCGCCGAGGTCCCGGCCCCCGCACCGGCCTCCGGGGTGGCCGCCGGATCGAGCTCCCCGCCCGCTCCGCGCTCCCGCGCACGCCTCTGCCGCACCGTCCGCGGCCGCCGCTCCGCGGGACCCGGCCGGCCCGGCCGGCCCGCGCGCCGCATCGGGATCCCGGCCGTCCTGCTCGTCCTGCTCGGCGCCGGCTACACCACCGGCGCCGCCCTCGGCTGGGGCTCCCGCGAAGTCTCCCTGGTCATGGGTGACTTCGGCCTCGCCGCGGCCGCCGCCGCGGCCGCCCTCTCCTGTCTGGTGCACGGTTTCCGGGTCGGCGGCCCGGCCCGGTCCGCCTGGCTGCTCTTCGGCCTGGCCTCCGCCGTGGTCGCCTTCGGCAACGGCGCCTGGGGCTGGTACGAGGTCGTGCTGCGCACCCCGCTGCCGCAGGACTCGCCCGCCGACTACGCCTTCCTGCTGTTCGCCCCGCTCGCCATCACCGGCCTGCTGGTGCTCGCCCAACGCCCGCGCACCCCGGCCGGCTGGTTCTGCCTGCTGCTGGACGGCTGGCTGGTCGCCGGCTCGCTGTTCACCCTCAGCTGGAGCCTCGCGCTCGGCCGCACCGCCCAGGGCCAGTCCGGCGACCCGATGGAGGTCGCGCTCGCCCTCGCCTACCCGGTGATGGACATCCTGCTGGTCAGCCTGGTCGTCGGGCTGCGCTTCCGGCGCCGGGACGGCAACCGGGCGGCCGTCCACACCGCGATGCTCGCGCTCGCCGTCACCGTGGTCTGCGACGCCCTGTTCACCGCCCCCGAACTGCGCAACAGCTACCACTCCGGCGAACTGCTCGACGCCGGCTGGTTCGCCGGCAGCCTGCTGCTCGCCTGGGCCCCGTGGTCCCCGGACGCCCGCCGCTCCTCCCGCGAGCACCCCTCGGCCGGCGGCCTGCCCCGCCGCCGGGTCGCCTCCACCTTCAGCGCGCTCACCCCGTACGCCGCGGCCGCCGTCTGCACCGCCGGCATCCTCTACAACGCCCTCGGCGACGGCCACCCCGTCGACCGGGTGGTGCTGGCCGCCGCCTGCACCGTCGGCCTCGCGCTGATCGTCCGGCAGGGCGTGATGCTGCTCGACAACCTCTCGCTCGCCCAGGAGCTCGCCCACAAGGAGGCGCACTTCCGCTCCCTGGTGCAGGGCTCCAGCGACGTCATCATGATCGCCGCCGCCGACGGCGAGCTGTCCTACGTCAGCCCCGCCGCCCTCGGCGTGTACTCCCGCGACCCGGAGGACCTGGTCGGCGGCAACCTGCTCGACCTGGTCCACCCCGAGGACGTCGAACGGGTGCTCCGCGAGGTCCGCCGCTTCCTCGCCCGCAGCCACCTGCCCGGCCTCACCGAGAGCACCGAGCCCTCCGCCCGGGTCGAGTGCCGCATCCGCTCCGGCACCGGCGAGTGGCTGCACGTGGAGTCCACCCTCAACCGGCACCGCGACGGACTGATCCTCAACAGCCGCGACGTCACCGAGCGGGTCGCCCTCCAGGCCCAGCTGCAGCACAACGCCTTCCACGACCCGCTCACCGACCTGCCCAACCGGGCGCTGTTCGTCCAGCGGCTCGGCGCGGCCCTGGGGGCCGGCGGCCCCGACGGCGGCCCCGGCCCCGCAGGCCCGGGCGGTTCGGGCCCGGGCGGCCGGGCGGGCGACCGGGACGGCGTCGCCGTCCTCTTCCTCGACCTCGACGGCTTCAAGGCCGTCAACGACACCGTCGGCCACCAGGCCGGCGACGAACTGCTCGTCCAGGCCGCCGGCCGGCTGCGCCGCGCGGTGCGCTCCGGCGACACCGTGGCCCGCTTCGGCGGCGACGAGTTCGCCGTGCTGGTCTGCGGCCGGCTCGGCCCGCAGCGCGTCCGCGACCTCGCCGAGCGGGTCCGGGCCGCGCTCTCCGAGCCGTACTGGATCGGCGGCGCGGAGCTCGGCGTCGCCGCCAGCATCGGCATCGCCTTCGCCTCGCCCGGCCACGGTCCCGACCCCAAGGCCGCCACCGACGAGCTCATGCGCAACGCCGACCTCGCGATGTACCGCGCCAAGTCCCAGGGCAAGGGCCGGGTGGTGCTCTACCGGCCCGGCATGCGGGCCGAGGTCGAGCGCCGCAGCGAGCTGGAGGCGCGGCTGCGCACCGCCGTCCGCGAGGGCGGCTTCACCCTGCTCCACCAGCCCGTGGTGGACCTCGCCACCGGCGTGGTCGTCGGCCTCGACGCCCAGCCCCGCTGGCGCTCCGCGCAGGGCCTGCTGCTCACCCCCACCGAGTTCCTGCGCACCGCCGAGCCCGGCGACGCGGCCGCCCGGTTCGCCCGCTGGCTGCTCCAGGAGGCGGTCACCGCGGCCGCCGCCCGCCGCCGCGACCGGGCCGGCTCGGTACCCGTCCGGGTCCGGCTCACCGCCGAGCGGATCTGCGCCCCCGGTCTGTACGAGACGGTCGCCGCCGCGCTGCGCGAGAGCGGCCTGCCCCCCGAGCTGCTGGTGGTCGAACTGGCCAGGACGGGCCCGGACCGCACCGCCGACGAGGTGGCCCGCAGGCTCTCCGCGCTGCGCCGCCTCGGGGTGTCCACCGCGGTGGGCGGCTTCGGCGCGGGCGGCGGCTCGCTCGGGGCGCTGGCCCGGCTGCCCCTGGACACCCTCGGGCTCGACCGCAGCCTCGTCCAGGAGGTCGCCGACTCCGCCCTCGCCCGGGCGCTGGTCGGGCACGCGCTGCGGCTCGGCCGGGACCTCGGCCTGGTGACCGCCGCCGACGGGGTGGACCACCCGCGGCAGGCCGTGGTGCTGCAGGAGCTCGGCTGCCGTCAGGCGCAGGGCCCGGTCTTCGCACCGCCGCTGGACGAGTCGCGGCTGCGCCGGGCGCTGGCCCGCCGCTCGTACCCGGTGCCGCGGCCGTCCGGGTCGGCGTCGGGGCGCCGTCCGCACCTCGCCGCGGACACCCGGGCGGGTGGCCGGGCCGAGGCCGCGCCGGGTCGGCCGGGGCACCATCACACCCCCTCCGACCTGCCGGAACGCCATACCGTGGGGGGTCCGTCCGGGGGTCCGCATGGTGAGACCTCCGTCCCACCAGCTTGACACCCCCCGCCGAGGGGGAGGAAGGTCGGTGCCATGCGCACCCGAATTCTCGTACTTGGCGGGCGCGTCGGCTGAGTGGGCCCGTGTGCTCCACATCAGAGAGACCGACGCGCCACCCCTCGCATGCCCTGGGCACGAGGGGTTTTTTGTTGCACGCGAACCGTTCCATCCCTGCAAGACCACTGGCCCCAAGCGTCGCAAATCGGGACGATTGGGGCAGAGCCGGCTTACCGGTCCGACGCACGGCAGGACCCTCAACTGCCCGGGCCGGCAGAACCCGAGAAGAGACAGGCAGATGACTGAGCACGCCGCATCCCCCCGCCGCGGGGACACCCCGGCAGCCCACGCTCCGGGTCAGCAGACCACCGTCGAGACGATGACCGGAGCGCAGTCGCTCATCCGCTCCCTCGAGGCCGTAGGGGCCGACACGGTCTTCGGCATCCCCGGCGGCGCGATCCTCCCCGCGTACGACCCGCTGATGGACTCCACCAAGGTGCGCCACATCCTGGTCCGCCACGAGCAGGGCGCCGGCCACGCCGCCACCGGCTACGCGCAGGCCACCGGCCGCGTCGGCGTCTGCATGGCCACCTCCGGCCCGGGCGCCACCAACCTGGTCACCCCGCTCGCCGACGCCTACATGGACTCCGTCCCGGTCGTCGCGATCACCGGCCAGGTCGCCTCCAAGGCGATCGGCACGGACGCCTTCCAGGAGGCGGACATCTGCGGCATCACCATGCCGATCACCAAGCACAACTTCCTGGTGACCGACCCGGCCGAGATCCCCCGGGTGATCGCCGAGGCCTTCCACATCGCCGCGACCGGCCGCCCCGGCCCCGTCCTGGTCGACGTCGCCAAGGACGCCCTGCAGGCCACCACGGTCTTCCGCTGGCCGGTCGAGACCTCGCTGCCCGGCTACCGCCCGGTCACCAAGCCGCACGCCAAGCAGATCCGCGAGGCCGCGAAGATGCTGGTGAACGCCAAGCGCCCGGTGCTCTACGTCGGCGGCGGCGTGCTCAAGGCGCAGGCCAGCGCCGAGCTGCGGATCCTCGCCGAGCTGACCGGCGCCCCGGTCGTCACCACCCTGATGGCGATCGGCGTCTTCCCCGACAGCCACCCGCAGCACCTCGGCATGCCCGGCATGCACGGCTCCGTCCCGGCCGTCACCGCCCTGCAGAAGGCCGACCTGCTCTTCACCCTCGGCGCCCGCTTCGACGACCGCGTCACCGGCAGGCTGGACAGCTTCGCCCCCCACGCCAAGGTCGTCCACGCCGACATCGACCCGGCCGAGATCGGCAAGAACCGCCCCGCCGACGTCCCGATCGTCGGTGACGCCCGCGAGGTCATCGCCGACCTGATCGTCGCCGTCCAGGCCGAGTACGACGCCGGCCACAAGGGCGACTACGCGGACTGGTGGGCCAAGCTCGACGAGTGGAAGCGCACCTACCCGCTCGGCTACGAGCCCGCCCCGGCCGGCGAGCTGTCGCCCCAGCAGGTCATCGAGCGGATCGGCCAGCTGGTCGGACCGGACGCCATCTACGCCGCGGGCGTCGGCCAGCACCAGATGTGGGCCAGCCAGTTCATCCGCTTCGAGAAGCCGGCCACCTGGCTCAACTCCGGCGGCGCGGGCACCATGGGCTACGCCGTCCCGGCCGCCATGGGCGCCAAGGCCGGCAAGCCGGACACCGCCGTCTGGGCGATCGACGGCGACGGCTGCTTCCAGATGACCAATCAGGAGCTCGTCACCTGCGCCCTGAACAACATCCCGATCAAGGTCGCGGTCATCAACAACGGCTCGCTCGGCATGGTCCGCCAGTGGCAGACGCTCTTCTACAACCAGCGCTACTCCAACACCGTGCTGCACTCCGGACCGGAGCACGACGGCAAGGAGCCGCCGGCCAACGGCACCCGGATCCCCGACTTCGTGCTGCTCTCCGAGGCGATGGGCTGCGTCGGCCTGCGCTGCGAGCGCCCGGAGGACCTGGACGCCGTCATCAAGCAGGCGATGGAGATCAACGACCGCCCGGTCGTCATCGACTTCATCGTCCACCAGGACGCCATGGTGTGGCCGATGGTGGCCGCCGGCACCAGCAACGACGAGATCCAGTTCGCCAAGGGCGTCCGGCCCGACTTCGGCGACGACCTCGACTGACGGCCCCGACCAACCGATAGAGAGCCCATGACCGCCATGTCCAAGCACACCCTCTCCGTCCTGGTCGAGAACAAGCCGGGCGTGCTCGCCCGGATCGCCTCGCTGTTCTCCCGCCGGGGCTTCAACATCGACTCCCTCGCCGTCGGCCCGACCGAGCACCCGGACATCTCCCGGATGACGATCGTCGTCAACGTCGAGGACCTGCCGCTGGAGCAGGTGACGAAGCAGCTCAACAAGCTGGTCAACGTGATAAAGATCGTCGAGCTCGACCAGAGCCAGGCCGTCCAGCGCGAGCTGGTCCTGGTCAAGGTCCGCGCCGACGCCGAGTCCCGCTCGCAGATCGTCGAGATCGTCCAGCTCTTCCGCGCCAAGACCGTCGACGTCTCGCCGGACGCCGTGACCATCGAGGCCACCGGCAGCTCCGACAAGCTGGAGGCCATGCTGCGCATGCTGGAGCCGTACGGCATCAAGGAGCTCGTGCAGTCCGGACTGGTGGCGATCGGGCGGGGCGCCCGGTCGATCACCGACCGCTCGCTGCGCGCCCTCGACCGCAGCGCGTAGCGGCACCGGCGCG
The DNA here is from genome assembly GCF_040702125.1 of Kitasatospora sp. NPDC085895. Classification (NCBI taxonomy): domain Bacteria; kingdom Bacillati; phylum Actinomycetota; class Actinomycetes; order Kitasatosporales; family Streptomycetaceae; genus Kitasatospora; species Kitasatospora sp. NPDC085895. The sequence goes on from NZ_JBFBJY010000027.1 coordinate 75,715, forward strand.
TCGCGCGGGCGCGCCGTCTCACCCCCTGAAGCACCGCCCCGAACCCCCGCCGGGTCACCTACGGTGGAGACCGCACCACCCGGCATCACCATCACTGCAAGGAGATGTGCCCCCGTGGCCGAGCTGTTCTACGAAGACGACGCCGACCTGTCCATCATCCAGGGCCGCAAGGTCGCGGTCATCGGCTACGGCAGCCAGGGCCACGCCCACGCGCTGTCCCTGCGCGACTCGGGCGTGGACGTCCGCGTCGGCCTGAAGGAGGGCTCCAAGTCCAAGGCCGTCGCCGAGGAGGCCGGCCTGCGCGTGGTGACCCCGGCCGAGGCCGCGGCCGAGGCCGACGTCATCATGATCCTGGTGCCGGACCCGATCCAGGCCGACGTCTACGAGGAGTCCATCGCGCCGAACCTGAAGGCGGGCGACGCCCTGTTCTTCGGCCACGGCCTGAACATCCGCTTCGGCTTCATCAAGCCCCCGGCGGACGTCGACGTCTGCATGGTCGCCCCGAAGGGCCCGGGCCACCTGGTCCGCCGCCAGTACGAGGAGGGCCGCGGCGTCCCGTGCATCGTGGCCGTCGAGCAGGACGCCACCGGCAACGGCTTCGCGCTGGCCCTGTCGTACGCCAAGGGCATCGGCGGCACCAAGGCCGGCGTCATCAAGACCACCTTCACCGAGGAGACCGAGACCGACCTGTTCGGCGAGCAGGCCGTCCTCTGCGGTGGCACCGCCGCCCTGGTCAAGGCCGGTTTCGAGACCCTGGTCGAGGCCGGCTACCAGCCGGAGATCGCCTACTTCGAGTGCCTGCACGAGCTGAAGCTCATCGTCGACCTGATGTACGAGGGCGGCCTGGAGAAGATGCGCTGGTCGGTCTCCGAGACCGCCGAGTGGGGCGACTACGTCACCGGCCCCCGCATCATCACCGCCGACACCAAGGCCGAGATGAAGAAGGTCCTCGAGGAGATCCAGGACGGCACCTTCGCCAACACCTGGATCGCCGAGTACAAGGCCGGTCTGCCGAAGTACAACGAGTACAAGAACGCCGACGCCGACCACCTGCTGGAGACCACTGGCAAGAAGCTGCGCAAGCTGATGAGCTGGGTCGACGAGGAGGCGTAAGCACCTCCGGGGGTCATCCCCCTTGTACAAGTCGGCTGTTCCCGTCCGGGTGATTTCTCCGGACGGGAGCAGCCCCTCCCGAAGCCCGCCGATACACTTCCGAGTGCGCGTCAGGCCCACAGCGTCGTGCGTCTAGCTACGCGGCATGCCACCTTCCCCCGCTGGTCACGCCACCTTCGTGCCGGGGCGAACCGGACAGTTAAGGACACACTGTCGTGAGCAAATCCGTAGTACTCATCGCCGAAGAGCTGTCTCCCGCCACCGTCGACGCCCTGGGCCCGGACTTCGAGATCCGCCAGTGCAACGGCGCGGACCGCACCGAGCTGCTGACCGCGATCGCCGACGTCGACGCCATCCTCATCCGCTCCGCCACCAAGGTGGACGCCGAGGCGCTGGCCGCCGCCAAGAGGCTCAAGGTCGTCGCCCGCGCCGGCGTCGGCCTGGACAACGTGGACGTCTCCGCCGCCACCAAGGCCGGCGTGATGGTCGTCAACGCGCCGACCTCCAACATCGTCACCGCCGCCGAGCTCGCCTGCGGCCTGCTGATCTCCGTCGCCCGCAACATCGCGCCGGCCAACGCCGCGCTCAAGCAGGGCGAGTGGAAGCGCAACAAGTACACCGGCGTCGAGCTCTCCGAGAAGGTGCTCGGCGTGGTCGGCCTCGGCCGGATCGGCGTGCTGGTCGCCCAGCGGATGTCCGCCTTCGGCATGAAGATCGTCGCCTACGACCCCTACATCCAGGCCGCCCGCGCGGCCCAGATGGGCGTCAAGCTGGTCTCCCTGGAGGAGCTGCTGGAGGTCTCGGACTTCATCACCGTCCACCTCCCCAAGACCCCGGAGACCGTCGGCCTGATCGGTGACGAGGCGCTGCACAAGGTCAAGCCGACCGTGCGCATCGTCAACGCCGCCCGCGGCGGCATCGTCGACGAGGCCGCGCTCGCCAGCGCCCTGCGCGACGGCCGGGTGGCCGGCGCCGGCCTGGACGTGTACGCCAAGGAGCCGTGCACCGACTCGCCGCTGTTCGCCTTCGACAACGTGGTGGCCACCCCGCACCTGGGCGCCTCCACCGACGAGGCCCAGGAGAAGGCCGGCATCGCCGTCGCCCGGTCGGTGCGCCTCGCGCTCGCCGGCGAGCTGGTGCCGGACGCGGTCAACGTCCAGGGCGGTGTGATCGCCGAGGACGTCCGCCCGGGTCTGCCGCTCGCCGAGAAGCTCGGCCGGATCTTCACCGCGCTGGCCGGCGAGGTCGCCGTCCGCCTCGACGTCGAGGTCCGCGGCGAGATCACCCAGCACGACGTCAAGGTGCTCGAACTCTCCGCGCTGAAGGGCGTGTTCGAGGACGTGGTGGCCGAGACGGTGTCCTACGTCAACGCCCCGCTGTTCGCCCAGGAGCGCGGCGTCGAGGTCCGGCTGACGACCTCCAGCGAGTCTCCCGAGCACCGCAACGTCATCACCGTCCGCGGCACCCTCGCCAACGGCGAGGAGGTGGCGATCTCGGGCACGCTCTCCGGTCCGAAGCAGACCCAGAAGATCGTCGGCGTCGACGGCTTCGACGTGGACGTGGCGCTCACCGACCACATGGCCTTCTTCACCTACGAGGACCGCCCCGGCGTGGTCGGCACCCTCGGCCGCATCCTCGGCGACGCCGGCATCAACATCGCCGGCATGCAGGTCGCCCGGGACGGCTCCGGCGCGCTCGCCTCGATCACCGTCGACAGCGAGATCTCCCAGGACGTGCTGAACGCCATCGCCGCCGAGATCGGCGCCAAGTTCGCCCGTGCGGTGAACCTCGGCTGAGCCTCCCTCAGGCCGCTGACGCGGGCCCGGACCGCCACGGCGGTCCGGGCCCGGGCGTTTTCCGAGCCCCGGACGGGCCGTCGGCAGGCGCCCGCGTCTCAGATACTAGGAAATCCAACTATTCGTGCAGACATCCACGGCCGGCCGTCGTACCGTGGAAGGGCCATACGGTGAGCCACCCCTGCAAGCCCAGGGTGACGGCCCGTGCGGCCCGTACGCGTACCGGCAGGCGACCCCTGCCCGGCGTACCCACCCTCCCCGTTCTTCGCGCCCTGCAGCTGGCGCACGCACCAAGGAGCCGGTATGCCCCACACCGCAGACCGCCACGCCCCCGCCACCCCCGCCGCCCCCGCCCCGCGCCGCCGCCGGCGCGCCGAGCAGGCCCCGCGCTCCGCCGCCGACGCCCTGCAGCGGGCCCTGGACCGCCGCGACAACGGCGGGGTGACGGGCCACCACCTGGGCTGACGCCGTACTGGGCCGAAAGACTGACGCACCGTCACCCGGACGAGTGCACAGTGGCCCCCGACGAGCGAAGCGGCTCGCCCTGCCCGGCGCGATGATCCTAATTTGGGCCGTCGGGAGGGGGATCGACGTCCGCGCGGTGCGGGCGGCCGCACGATCAGGCCACCCCTGCCGGGGAGACCGCACCCGTGCGTACGCCCGCAGCCCTCGCGCTCGCCCTCGTCACCTTCGCCGCCCCCGCAGCCTGGGCCGCCCCCACGGCCGGACGGGCCCCCGCCCCGCCCGGCACACCGGTCACCGTGCTGCTGGAACTCGGCACCGAGGCCGCGGCACCCGCCTGGCAGCGGGCCGCCGCCGACGCCCGCCGGCAGCGGCGCTCCCCGGACGCCGTCCGGGCCGCCGCGGCCGCGGCCGGCGCCGGGCAGCGCGCCCGCGCCGTGCAGGCCGTCGACCGGCTCGCCGCGGGCGTCCGGGCCGCCGCGCCCGGTGCCCGGGTGGTCTACCGCACCCAGACCCTGCTCAGCGGCGTCGCCGTCACCGTGCCCGCCGCCGCCGTGCCCCGGCTGGCCGCGCTGCCCGGGGTGCGCGCCGTGCACCGCGTCACCCTGCAGCACCGGGCCAACGCCCACTCCGTCCCGCTGACCGGCGCACCCGCCGTCTGGTCCGGCCCGGGCGGCACCACCGGCAGCGGGGTGCGCATCGGCATCGTCGACTCCGGCATCGACTACACCCACGCCGACTTCGGCGGCCCCGGCACCCCGGAGGCCTTCTCCGCCGTCGACGGTGCCCGCCCGGCACCGGCCGCGCTGTTCCCCAACGCCAAGGTGGCCGGCGGCCAGGACCTCGTCGGCGACGACTACGACCCGGACCCGTCCTCCCCGCACCACCAGCCCGTGCCGCACCCGGACGCCAACCCGATCGACTGCGCCGCCAACGGCCACGGCACCCATGTCGCCGGCACCGCCGCCGGCCTCGGCGTCACCAAGGACGGCAAGCCCTACCGCGGCCCCTACCGGGAGGGCCTCGACCCCGCCGCCTTCTCCGTCGCCCCCGGCGCGGCCCCCGGCGCCACCCTCTACGCCCTGCGCGTCTTCGGCTGCGACGGCTCCACCGACCAGCTCGCGCACGCCCTCGACCTGGCCGCCGACCCGAACGGCGACGGCGACCTCTCCGACCGCCTCGACGTGGTCAACCTCTCGCTCGGCAGCGCCTTCGGCAGCCCGGACGACGCCGACTCGCTCGCCGCCGACGCGCTGTCCGCCCTGGGCACCGTGGTGGTCGCCTCGGCCGGCAACGAGGGCGACCTGTACGGGATCGGCGGCAGCCCCGGCACCGCCGCCCGGGTGGTGACCGTCGCGGCCTCGGTCGACCCGCACGGCGACGCCGACGGCATCCGGGTGCTCGCCCCCGCCTCCCTCGCCGGCGTCGTCCCGGGCCACTGGAGCTCCGAGTACACCGGCTGGTCCGACCGGGACGTCACCGCCGAACTCGCCCGGCCCGCCGACCAGCAGGACGGCTGCACCGCCTTCGACGCGGCCGACGCCGCCCGGCTCAAGGGCCGGATCGCGGTGCTCGCCTGGCGCAGCAAGGACGCCGACCGGGCCTGCGGCTCGGCCGTGCGCGCCGACCACGCCGCGGACGCCGGCGCCGTCGGCACGCTGTTCACCGCCGACGGCGAGTCCCTCGCCGAGATCGCCGGCGACAGCCGGATCCCGGCCGTGCTGCTGGCCCGCACCGACGGCGACCGGCTGCTCGCCGCGGTGGCCGACGGGCCGGTGAAGGTCCAGCTCGCCGCCCCGGGCAACACCCTGCACGGCGCGGTCTCCCAGGACCGGCCCGAACGCACCGACATGCTCACCCCCTTCACCTCCCGCGGGATCGGGGTGCCCGGCATCGTCAAGCCCGACGTCGCCGCGCCCGGCGAGACGATCTGGTCGGCGAAGGCGGGCAGCGGCAGCGGCGGCATGCGGGAGGACGGCACCTCGATGGCCGCCCCGCACGTCACCGGCCTCGCCGCCCTCGTCCGCGCCGCCCACCCCGACTGGCCGGTCGCCGAGGTCAAGGCCGCGCTGATGAACACCGCCGTCGACACCCGGCACGACGCCGACCCCGGCAGCCCGGTGTACGGCCCGGAGCGCACCGGCGCCGGCCGGGCCCGGGTCGACGCCGCCGTCGCCACCCCGGCGGTCGCCTACGCGGCGGGCCAGGGCGCGGTGGACGGCGCGGTCGGCGTCTCCTTCGGCCCGGTCGAGGCCACCGGCCCGGTCGAGCTCGAACGCCAGGTGGAGATCCGCAACCACGGCGACGCCCCGCTCACCTACACCACCGGCTACGCGGCCGCCACCGAGCTGCCCGGCGCCTCCTTCGGCATCAGCCCCGGGCAGGTCACCGTCGAGCCCGGCGGCACCGCCCGGGTCACCGTCACCCTGCGCGTCCCCGGCAGCCTGACCCGCACCCCCGACCCGACCCTCGACCTCGAACAGGCCGGCCGGGCCCGCAGCTACCGCGGCGAGCTCTCCGGCCGGCTGCTGCTGACCCCGGCCGACACCGGCCTGCCGCAGCTGCGGGTGCCGCTGTTCGCCGCCCCGCGGCCCGCCTCGCAGTTCACCGCCGGGCCGCAGCTCGCCGCCGGGCGGGCCGGCGCCACCATGCTCGCGCTGGCCGGCACCGGCACCCCGGCCGGCGACGGCGCCGGGCTGCTCAGCGCCTTCGTGTACGGCGGAGAGGCCGCCCGCTGGCCGGAGTGCGCCGACGCCGGCGACGCCGACGACATCTGCGTGGAGCGGCCCGGCGAGCGCGCCGCCAACCTGCGGTTCGCGGGCGCGGCCAGCGACGCCCCGGCGCACGGGGACCCGCTCGGCGAGGGCACCCTCTACCTGGCCGCCGCCCTGTGGGGCCCGGCCGACACCCCGGTCGGCATGTTCGGGGTGCGCGCCTCGCTGGACACCGACGGGGACGGTCGCACCGACGCGATCGTCGCCGCAGCCCGGCTGCGCGGCAGCGACGTCCTGGTGGCCCGCACCACGGACGCCCGCACCGGCGGGGAACTGGACGTCCAGCCGCTGAACGCCCGCTGGGGCGACACCGACACCGGGCTGCTCGACGGCGACGCCCTGGTGCTGCCCGTCCGGCTCTCCGCCCTGCCCGGGCTGAAGCCCGGTGCGAGCACCGTCCGGTACGCGCTGTGGACGGGCCAGGTGCTGCCCGGTGCGCCGAGCGAGCAGGACGCGCTCGGCTCGATCGGCCTCACCGACGGCCGGCCGACCCTCGCCCTCGACGTGCTGCACCCGGCACTGGACGTCCGCGACGGCACCGACGGCACGGACGGGCCGGCCGCCGTCGCCGTGCCGGAGCGGCCGGGAAGCGTGCTGCGGGTCGCCCGGGCGGACGCCGCGGCCCGGCTGCTACTGCTCCACCACCTCAACCCGGGCGGACGCCGGGCCGAGGTCGTCACCCTGCGCTGAGCCGCCGGCGGGGCCCGTGCCCCGCCCGGTCAGCACCAGCTTCGACAGCACGTAGGTGATCGGGATCGCGACCGCTGCGGCCAGCAGCGGCGCGATCCGGTCGTCCACCCGCGCCCACTCCACCAGCACGAACACCCCGCCGCTCTGCACCAGGTAGTTGGTGATGTTCGGCAGCGGGAAGAGCAGGAACTTCCGCCAGGTCGGCCGGGTCCGGTACGTGAAGTACGTGTTCAGGAAGAACGAGCCGACCATGCTCAGGAAGAACGCCGCGCTGAACGCCGCGAAGTACGGCAGGTACGGGTGGAAGGCCAGGTACAGCAGGTAGAAGGTGCCGGTGTTGACCACACCGACCAGGCCGAACCTGACGACCTGCCACAGCTGCGGGCTCACACCGACTCCCCGGCGCGGGCGCGGTGGCCCTCGGCGCGGAACGCGGCCCGCGGCACGTTGGTCTCCTTGACCAGGAAGTGCGGCCGCCGCTTGGTCTCGTAGTAGATCCGGCCGATGTACTCGCCGATCAGACCGAGCATCACCATCTGCAGGCCGCCCAGCCCCACGATCGCCACGATGAGGGTGACGTAGCCGGGGGAGTCCACGCCGTCGACCAGGGCGACGCCGGTGATCCACGCCGCGTACAGCGCCGCCACCCCGACCAGGGCCAGGCCCAGGTAGATGGCGATCCGCAGCGGCCGGTTGTTGAACGAGATCAGGCCGTCCATGCCGTAGTTGAGCAGCGCGCCGAAGTGCCACTTCGTCTCGCCGGCCTCGCGGGCGACGTTCTGGTAGTCGAAGGTGACGGTGTCGAAGCCGATCCAGGAGAACAGGCCCTTGGAGAACCGGTTGTACTCCGGCAGGGACAGCAGCGCGTCCACCGCGGCGCGCGACAGCAACCGGAAGTCGCCGACGCCGTCCTGGAGTTCGACGTCCACCCAGCGGTTGACCATCCGGTAGTAGAGCCGGCTGACCGCCGTGCGGACGGGCCTGTCGCCCTCCCGGGTGCGGCGGGCGATCACCTGGTCGTGGCCGCGGTCGTACAGCTCCAGCATCCGCTCGATCAGCTCCGGCGGGTGCTGCAGGTCGGCGTCCATCAGCACGACCGCGTCGCCCGTCGCCTCGCGCAGGCCGGCCAGCATGCCGGCCTCCTTGCCGAAGTTCCGGCTGAAGGAGACGTAGCGGGTGGTGTCCGGGTGCTCCGCGGCGATCTTGCGCAGCCGCTCCAGCGTGCCGTCCGCGCTGCCGTCGTCGACGTAGCAGAGCTCGTACTCGACCGGCAGGGCGTCGAGGCTCGCGCGGATCGCGGTGTCGAAGAGCTCGACCACCGCTTCCTCGTTGTAACAGGGCACCACCACGGACAGCCGCACCAGTCCACCTCCGGCCTCGACGCAGTCGGCGGCCGCACGCACTGACCCCTCACCCTGCCTGTCTGATTTCACACAGATGGTACCGGTCCGCCGTCGGCCGCCCGCCCGTTCCGGCGGCGCAGCCGCGTGAGCAGCGCCACGCCCAGCAGCACCGCGGCGGCGGCCCCGCTCGCCGCGAGACCGGGCAGCAGACCCGGCGGACGGTAGTCGCAGGACACCTCGGAGCCGCCCGTGCCCAGGTCGACGCCGGTCATGCCGAGCACCGACCGGGGGGCCCGCGCCGGGCCGCCGTCCACCGAGCACCGCCAGCCGTCCACGGCCGGCACCGAGATCAGCGCAGTGCCGGTGGACCCGGCCGGCAGCTCCGCCCGCAGCCCGTGGCCGCCGGCGGTGACCTCCGTCGCCCCGCGCAGGCCGTGCAGCGCGGCCGACAGCGCGGCCGGATCGAGGCAGCCGAGCGGCAGCTCCGGGACGTCCGCCTTCGCCGCGGCCCGCAGCTGGACGGTGACCCGCCCGTCGGCGGGGACGGTGCCGAGTTCGCGGATCGGCATCGCCGTCATCGGCTGCCGGCCCCAGCTGGTGTACTTGCCGCCCGCGCCCATCACCGTGCCGCCCAGCCAGGGCGCGTACAGGAAGGCGGTGCGCCCCGGGGTGCAGGAGGCGGTGAACGTCGTCCAGGTGCCGCCCTTCGGCGTCGCCGGCACCCGCCAGCCGCCCGGCGAGCGGACCGGCCGCGGACCGGCCGTCCACTCCGGGGCCGGCGTCTCGTAGACCCGCGCGCCGAGCAGCGACTCCTGGCGGCTCCACACCGAGCGGGTGTCCGGGGCGGCCGTCGGGTGCACGGTGACCAGCGGCGCGGCCGGGGCGTGCTTCACCGCGAAGCCGCCCGGCGCACCGGTGGAGTCCAGGTACGTGGTGACGCCGAACAGCGCACGCCCGACCGGGTCGGCCGGGCTGAGGGTGTGCCGGCCCTGGATGTACCAGCCGGCGCCGAGTCCCTGCAGCATCCCGGCGGTCACCGCGGGCAGGTAGCTGCTGTAGTACGAGCCGCCCTGGCCGCCGAGCAGCAGCGGGTCGTTGTTGGCGAACTCGTGCGGACCGGGGTCGGTGCGGCCGCTCGGCCAGTCGTCGGCCGCGCGCAGCGCCTCGGCCGCGGCCGTCGACTGCGCCGAGACGGTCGTGCGCGGCTGGTAGAAGGGCAGCCGGTCACGGATCTCGGTGACCGCCCAGGCGGTGTGCGCGGCCGAGGCGAAGACGGTGAGCACCAGCACCGCGCCGGCGGACCGGCGCACGAGCGGGCGCGTGCGCCACCGGGCGAGCGCCAGCAGCGCACCGAGCAGCAGCGCGCCGCCCGCCCCGACCTCGATCCAGGTCGACCAGCGGACCGAGCTCTGCCCGTGCCCGGCCAGCGCCAGCAGCGCCACCAGCCCGGCGCCGCCCAGCAGCGCCCGGACGTCCGGACGGCGGGCGAGCGACGCCCAGGCCGACATCACCAGCATGCCGCTGAGCACGAACGACGCCCGGTACGGACTGCCGTTGGGGATCGCCAGCCCGTGCCACAGCAGGATCGTCGGCTCCCAGACGAAGCTCGCCCCGACCAGCAGCAGCAGCGCGTACCAGCCGATCCGCTCCGCGGGCCGGACCCGCCGGTTGAACGGCAACGAGGCGACCAGCAGCAGGGCCAGCACGCCGACGAAGACGTTCGGCACCGAGTGGTCCGAGCGGCCGCCGGGCAGCAGCTGCGCCAGGTAGTCGGTGAGGCCCGGCGCGCCCTCGTAGGTCGCGGGCGGGGCCGGCTGCGAGGCCTTGCTGGCCTTCAGCGAGACCGTCATCGCCGGCGCGGCCAGCAGCACGCCGACCGTGAACATCCCGGCCGCCCGCCCGGCCGTCCGCAGCCGCTCCCGCCACGGGGTGCCGGCCAGCGCGAGGCGCAGCAGCAGCACCAGGCAGGAGGCGGTGGTCGCCATCGCCCCGGTGTAGAAGTTGCCCGCCCAGGCGAGGGCGACCAGCAGGGTGCCGAGCACCCAGCGCCGGCCGCGCAGGCACCAGTCGCAGGCCAGGCCCACGGCCGGCAGCGAGACCAGGCCCCACATCCACATCGGGTCCGGCGAGCCGTCGTTGAGCACCCAGGCGCAGAGCCCGTAGCCGACCGCGAGCAGGGCGCGCAGCCACGGGCCGCCCGGCACCAGGCGGCCGAGCAGCACCGTCATCGCGGCCGCGCCGAGGCCGATGCTCAGCAGGGTGACGAGGAACACGGGGAAGTCGACGGCGTCCCGCGGGAAGAGCCCGACCAGCCAGGAGAACGGGTTCATCAGGTACGTGACGAAGTCACCGAGGAACGGCGAGCCGTAGCCGCTGTTCCAGTTGAACAGCAGGTCGCCGCCGCCCCGGCCGTGCATCAGGTCCCACAGGTGGGCGTGGAACGGCACGAACTGGTTGCCGAGGTCGTTCACCGCGCGCGACCGCGCCCCGAACGGGTACGTCCCGCGCAGGGCGCCGGCCAGGCAGAACGCCGCCATGGACAGCACGGCGGCCAGCGCCGCGGCGCCGGCCTCGCCCCTGCGGGAGCGCCCGGCGGCCGGCGCGGTGGCCGTCTCCCGGGCGGCGTCCGCACCGGCGGCCGGGGCCGCCGGCTCGCGGCCGGCCGGGCGGGTCGGGGCCGTCTCCTGGCTCACAGCGCGGTGCTCCTGCCTGGCCCGGGCGGGCCGAAGGGGTCGTACGGGACGGGCCGGCGGGCATGCGGCGGCCGGCCGGGGCGCGGGGGATGCCCACCGAGCATATGCAACGGCTCAGCCCGCCTGGCTCCAGGCACCGAACGGGGCGCCGGGCACCGGCTGGCGGGCGGAGTACAGGTGGCCGTCGCAGCCGATCGCCACGGCGACCAGCCGGCCGTCCCGGTCGGCCGCCAGCGCGGGGGTGTGCGCGAGCAGCGGGCCGTCGTGCTGCCAGTCCCGGCCGTCGGCGCGCAGCGCCGTCCGCCCGCGGTCGTCGCGGACGGCCATCGCGCCGTCCGCGACGGCGATCCGGCCGAAGCCGCCGGGCGGCGCCGACTCGGCCACCACCCGCCACGCCCCGGAGCCGGGCTCCCGTTCGGCGGTGAGCACCCGGGCGCTCTTCGGTTCGCGGAAGCGCACCCGCAGCGCGCCCTCCTCGCCCAGCTCGGCGGTGACCGGGCCGCCCGGCACCGGCAGCCCGGTCGGCGGGGCCGGCCGCAGCGGGCCGCCGGGCACGTCCGAGGCCCAGTGCACGACGGTGCGCGGGCCGGGCGCGAAGACGTGGGTGTTGCCGTAGCCGTCGACGACCGCGCCCAGGCCGTCCTGGACTCCGCCGCCGGCGTGCGGCGGCAGGGTCAGCGCCGTCCACGTCTCCCCGGGGCCGGAGAGGGTCCGGACGGCGACCGTGCCGCCCCAGGTGCGGGCCGCGACCTGCACGGTGCCGTCCGCCAGGGCGAGCCCGACCGGGTAGCCGAACTCCATCGAGCGCACCGGGTCCTCGCCGTCCGGGGCGCCGAGGCTCTCCCACGGACCGAAGGAGTCCCGGCCGGTCTGCACGGCGGTGACGATCTCGCGGCGGTGCTCGTCGGCCGCGTAGCGCAGCATGGTGCGCACGCCGAGCAGGCGTATCAGCCCGTCGCCCTGTCGGAAGGCCTGCACCTGCCCCTCCAGCCCGGTGCCGGCGAGGCGCCGCGGCCCGTCCCAGCCCCGCGGCGACTGCGTCCACTGCACCGCGGCGCCGTTGAGCAGGCCGAACGCGGCCAGCCGCCCGTCGGACAGCGGCACCAGCCAGGCGCCGCTGCCCGGGGCGCGGTACCGGGTGGACTGCGCCCAGCCGTTGCGCAGCGCGCCGGCCCCGACCTTGCGGTCGCCGCAGCCGGCCGGGTCGCCGCAGCGCCGGTTGTCCGCCCAGCCGTAGCTGTTCAGCGCGAGCACCTTGCGGCCGACGGCGGCCTGGTCGAGGTTGTGCGGCAGCGCGGCGTTCACGTAGCCGAGGTAGTGCTCGACGGTGGCGTTCCTCGCCCGGTCGCCGGCCCAGTGCCGGGCGAGCGCGGCCTGCGCGAAGTACGCGGAGTAGGTGTGGTCCTGGTGGTCCAGGTAGACGTGGCCGCTGTGCGGGTCCTTCGGCGGCTTGGGGGAGTGGTCCGGGTTCGGGTCGAGGGTGCGGACCACGGTCGGGCGGTAGTGGTCGAGGACGGAGTGCAGCGTGGCGATCAGCTGCTCCCGGCTGTAGCCGGCGCCGGCGGGCAGCCCGCTGCGCACCGGCGGCAGGGTTTCGAGGGCCTCCGTCTCGCCGAGCCACAGGCCGCGCAGGCTCGCGGCGCGCGGCAGGCTGACCGAGCGGGCCTCGACCAGCGCGAGCAGGATCAGCTGCACCTGGGGCGCGGCCCGCAGGGTGTGCTGCTCGACCAGCCGGCCGTCCAGGTAGCTGACCAGCGACACGTCCCAGGGGCTGTTCTCGTCGCCGGTGGCGAGCAGCGCGAGGGCGGCGGTCAGTCCGTTGATCCGGGCGCGGGTGTAGGCCGGCCGGTCGGCGCGGACGACCCGGCCGAGTTCGGTGTGCAGCACGTTGCGGCCGTCGGACTCGCCGTCGGTGAGGCAGACCGTGACGCAGGCGGCGCCGGAGGCCAGTGCGTGGTCGAGGTCCGGATTCATGAAGTAGAGATTGTCGTCCGGATGCGCGATGACGTGCACGAACGACTGTGTGATGCTGTGATGTGCGACACCGGTCACCTGCGCGGGCCCGAGCGGCTCCGGCTCCTTCGGCCGGTCCTCCCGGACCGCCAGGCCGACGCCGCAGCCCACCGCGGGCAGCGCCAGCGCCCCACCGGCCAGCCAGAGCGCGCGGCGTCTGCTGATCCGACCCCCCATAGTGCTTTCCCCCGTGAATTCCCCGTGTAGATCTGTCGGATTTTAACGGAGCGGTCCGGTACGGCTCCGTACCCCCCTTTGTCGCCGGCCCGTCCCCGAATGTCCGAATCCTGGACACGAGATGTCAGTGGCTGGGACGCGGAGTAGGGTCCTGAGCATGTCTCGCAGCCTTCGTCTCGCAGTGATCCCCGGTGACGGCATCGGCCAGGAAGTTGTGGCCGAGGGCCTCAAGGTGCTGAGCGCCGCCCTCCCCGCCGACGTGAAGCTGGAGACCACCGAGTACGACCTCGGTGCCCGTCTCTACCACCGCACCGGCGAGACCCTGCCGGACGCCGTCCTGGAGGAGCTCAAGGACCGCGACGCGATCCTGCTCGGCGCCATCGGCGACCCCAGCGTCCCGTCCGGCGTCCTGGAGCGCGGCCTGCTCCTCAAGCTCCGCTTCGCCTTCGACCACCACATCAACCTCCGCCCGGGCAAGCTCTTCCCCGGTGTGAAGTCCCCGCTGGCCGGCGACCCGCAGATCGACTTCGTGGTCGTCCGCGAGGGCACCGAGGGCCCCTACGTCGGCAACGGCGGCACCCTGCGCGCCGGCACCGCGCAGGAGGTGGCCACCGAGGTCAGCCTCAACACCGCCTTCGGCATCGAGCGGGTCGTCCGCGACGCCTACCGCCGCGCCCAGGCCCGCCCCCGCAAGAAGCTCACCCTCGTCCACAAGAACAACGTGCTGGTCCACGCCGGCCACCTGTGGACGCGGATCTTCCAGGAGGTCGGCCGGGAGTTCCCCGAGGTCGCCACCGACTACCTGCACGTCGACGCGGCGACGATCTTCTTCGTCACCCAGCCCGAGCGCTTCGACGTGATCGTCACCGACAACCTGTTCGGCGACATCCTCACCGACCTCGCCGCGGCCGTCACCGGCGGCATCGGCCTGGCGGCCTCCGGCAACATCAACCCCACCGGCGCGTTCCCGTCGATGTTCGAGCCCGTCCACGGCTCCGCCCCCGACATCGCGGGCCAGGGCAAGGCCGACCCGACCGCCACCGTGCTGTCCGTCGCCATGCTGCTGGAGCACCTCGGCCACACCGCCGAGGCCGCGAAGGTCGAGGCCGCCGTCGCCGCGGACCTCGCCGAGCGCACCGGCGCCCGCTCCACCTCCGAGGTCGGCGACGCGCTCGCCGCCCGAGTATCCGGCTGACGGGCCGGGAGCAGCACAGGGTTCCTGCCCGAAGGGCCGGAACCGCACAGCACGACAGCCGACCGGCTGTTCGGCACGGCCCTCTGGATGCGAGTATCGACAGTGGGCCGTGCCGTCGTGCGTTCTACCCCTTCGGCGGAGGCGGCCCGGACCAACCCCACGGTGAAGGACAGACAGTCATGAGTACGCCCACCCAGGCGCCCATCACGTTCGAGCTCAAGCCCTCCGCGCACCCGCTGTCCGACGCGGAGCGCGAGGCCCGGCTGGCCAACCCCGGCTTCGGCCGGATCTTCACCGACCACATGGTCACCATCCGGTGGACGGAGGGCCTGGGCTGGCACGACGCCCAGCTCACGCCGTACGCGCCGCTGGAGATCGACCCGGCCAACATGACGTTGCACTACGGCCAGTCGATCTTCGAGGGCCTCAAGGCCTACCGCCAGGCCGACGGCTCCATCGCCACCTTCCGCCCCGAGGCCAACGCCGCCCGCTTCCAGGCCTCCGCCCGCCGGCTCGCCATGCCCGAGCTGCCGGTCGAGACCTTCGTCGAGGCCGTCGAGCTGCTCGTCCAGCAGGAGCAGGGCTGGGTGCCGAACCAGCCCGAGCAGAGCCTCTACCTGCGGCCGTTCATGTTCGCCACCGAGGTCGGCCTGGGCGTCCGCCCGGCCAACTCCTACCTCTTCATGATCATCGCCTCGCCGGCCGGCGCGTACTTCCCCGGCGGCATCAAGCCGGTCTCCGTCTGGCTCTCCGAGGAGTACGTCCGGGCCGCGCCGGGCGGCACCGGCGCCGCCAAGTGCGCCGGCAACTACGCCGCCTCGCTGATCGCCCAGGCCCAGGCCGCCGAGAAGGGCTGCGACCAGGTCGTCTGGCTCGACGCCGCCGAGCACCGGTGGATCGAGGAGATGGGCGGCATGAACCTCTACTTCGTCTTCGGCGAGGGCGAGGACGCCAGGATCGTCACCCCCGAGCTGTCCGGCGCCCTCCTCCCCGGCATCACCCGCGACTCGCTGCTCCAGCTCGCCTCCGACCTCGGCTACGCGGTCGAGGAGCGGCGGATCTCCACCGACGAGTGGAAGCAGGGCAACGCCGACGGCACCCTCACCGAGGTGTTCGCCTGCGGCACCGCCGCCGTCATCACGCCGGTCGGCTCCGTGAAGTCCGCCCGCGGCGACTGGACGGTCGGCAAGGGCGAGCCCGGCCCGACCACCATGGAGCTCCGCAAGGCCCTCCTCGCCATCCAGGGCGGCCAGGCCCCGGACACCCACAACTGGCTCCACAAGATCGTCTGACCTTTTCGGAGCGGTTGAGCACGCCAGGGGCGCGTGGGGACACCTCCCGGCAGAAAGCCGGGGGCGCCCCCACGCGCCCCTGCGGTTCACCACCTGCTGCCAGCAGGCGTGTCTCGGTATGCGGATGGTCCGGGCCGGATGGCGGATGGTGTGCCAGACTGCCAGTGTGTCCTCGCTTTCGCTGATCATTAGCAGCAGGCGCGCCGGTCCGCAGTGACCGCTCCGCACCACCCCGTTGCGGAGCGACCACGAGCGTCCAGACCCGCGCGCAGACCTCTCGCACCCGCGAGGGGTCTTTTGTTTTGCCCCGGACCGGCCCCGGCCCCCACAAGGGGCCCGGAGACACCGGGGAGCGCGCGGGATGCTGGACAGTGGAGCCGGATCCCACCGGCAAGAGCAGTACTCCACCGAACGGAGAACCCAGGGCCATGACCGAGGCCAGCGACCACCCCAACGACAGCTTCCACGTCTTCGACACCACGCTGCGCGACGGCGCCCAGCGCGAGGGCATCAACCTCACCGTCGCGGACAAGCTGACCATCGCCCGGCACCTGGACGAGTTCGGCGTCGGCTTCATCGAGGGCGGCTGGCCCGGCGCCAACCCCCGCGACACCGAGTTCTTCGCCCGGGCGGCGACCGAACTCGACCTCAAGCACGCCCGGTTGGTCGCGTTCGGGGCGACCCGCCGGGCCGGTGGCCGGGCGGCGGACGACCCGCAGCTGGCCGCCCTCGTCAACTCCGGCGCCCCGGTGGTCACCCTGGTCGCCAAGTCGCACGACCGGCACGTGGAGCTGGCCCTGCGCACCACCCTGGACGAGAACCTGGAGATGGTCCGGGACAGCGTCGAGTACCTGCGCTCGCAGGGGCGGCGGGTGTTCATCGACTGCGAGCACTTCTTCGACGGCTACAAGGCGAACCCGGAGTACGCCCTCGCGGTGGTCTCCACCGCGCACCGGGCCGGTGCCGACGTGGTGGTGCTCTGCGACACCAACGGCGGCATGCTGCCGCTGGGCGTCCGCGAGACCGTCGCCGAGGTGCTCGCGAAGACGGGGGCCCGGCTCGGCATCCACGCACAGGACGACACCGGCTGCGCGGTCGCCAACACGCTGGCCGCGGTGGACGCCGGCGCGACCCACGTGCAGTGCACCGCCAACGGCTACGGCGAGCGGGTCGGCAACGCCAACCTCTTCCCGGTGGTCGGCGCGCTGGAGATCAAGTACGGCCGCCGGGTGCTGCCCGAGGGCCGACTGGCCGAGATGACCCGGATCTCGCACGCCGTCGCCGAGGTGGTCAACCTCGCACCGTCCACCCACCAGCCGTACGTGGGCTTCTCGGCCTTCGCGCACAAGGCGGGCCTGCACGCCTCCGCGATCAAGGTGGACCCGGACCTGTACCAGCACATCGACCCGGAGCTGGTCGGCAACACCATGCGGATGCTGGTCTCCGACATGGCCGGCCGGGCCTCCGTCGAGCTCAAGGGCAAGGAGCTCGGCTACGACCTGTCCGAGGACCGGGACCTGGTCGGCCGGGTGGTCGCCAAGGTCAAGGAGCAGGAGAACCAGGGCTACACCTACGAGGCCGCCGACGCCTCCTTCGAGCTGCTGCTCCGCGACGAGGTGCGCGGCCGCCGCGAGCGCTTCTTCAGCCTGGAGTCCTGGCGGACCATCAGCGAGCAGCGCGCGGACGGCACCCCGGGCAACGAGGCCACGGTGAAGCTCTGGGCGAAGGGCGAGCGCCGGATCGCCACCGGCGAGGGCAACGGCCCGGTCGACGCCCTGGACAGGGCGCTGCGCACCGCGCTGGAGCGGATCTACCCGCAGCTCGCGAAGCTGGAGCTGGTGGACTACAAGGTCCGCATCCTGGAGGGCCAGCACGGCACCGGCTCCAAGACCCGGGTCCTGGTGGAGTCCGGGGACGGGGCGGCGTCCTGGTCCACGGTCGGTGTCGCGGACAACGTGATCGCGGCCTCCTGGCGGGCCCTGGAGGACGCCTACACCTACGGGCTGCTGCGGGCCGGACTGGCGCCGGAGGAGACGGAATGAGGCTTCCGCGACGCCCGGGGCTCTTGGAGCACGAGGGGGCGTGAGAACGCCGGAGGGGGCGCGGTTCCGCGCCCCCTCCGGGGTGTCCGGCCCCTCCGTGGACCCGTGCCTCAGCGGAGGCGGGCCAGGAGGGCGTGCTCGACGAGGGTGATGAGGGCGCTCTTGGCGCTGTCCCGGCGTCGGGCGTCGAGGGTGATGATGGGGGTGTC